>JAPLDO010000121.1 GCA_026391715.1 Bacteroidota bacterium | reverse complement strand
ATATACCTGAGTTTGTTGTCTTTCTCCTTGTTCCCTTCCCGGTAGAAGTCAAGAAATTCAAGTACTACGGCACTTTCATCTTTTTGCAACACATTGGCGCTCCCATAATCGATCACACCGCTGTCGGGATCATGGGCAAGTACCGCCAGCATACTTCCCAACGCTTTGCCACGTTTTCCCGACCAATTGTTTTCCAAATGGCTGTCATCGCCCCAGTAGGGGATCGTCGTAAAATCGAGGTTCGCAGTATCTTCCAGCAAGCCAAACTTCAACCATAGCTGATGGAGCCGTTTTAAGAACGCCCGGTTCATCTCTGTGGTCACCCGGTCGGAATACGAAGTGTACCAGGCTGTTTTGGGCAACACATTGAGTCCGGCAAACAAGCCCATGCCCCGGTCCATGCACCAGGTATCGTCGGAAGAATATCGGCGGCGGTTGGCCAGTTTCAAGGCCAGGAAACATAAAATGGAGGAGGCCTTGTTGATGGCCGATGTGCCGGGATAACCTGACCGGGCTATCACTTTATCTATTTCAAAGTGTTTTATGAGGGCCAGGAACATAACGATTCCTGCATTGGAGCTTTTGAATGTTTCATTTTTTAAACCCAGGGGAGCAGATTTTTCAGCTTGTATTTGTACCTTGTCCAATTGTTGTTTGACAAGTTTTGTCCGCCTTGGCAAACGCGAAAACCCTTCCGCCGCAATAATGTTATAGATGTTCTTTTCCGACATAGACTGGCCAAGCCCGTCGAGGGCGACTTTGATATCAGGCACAGAATAATACTTCTTGCGCATATCGATGATCACGGATTTTGACCCAAGTGTTTCCGAAGAGATTTTTCGTCCTGGAGTAAGCTCAACAAAGAAGAAAGAACCAGAGGGGTTCTGGCCAAGTTTCTCCCTGAACGAAGAAACCAGGGATGTAAAAGCCCGGTAGGTATATCCAAACCGCTCGGCCACTTCGTGGGCGGGATTGCCATCAACATAGTACATCCGGAGCGCTTCGTATTGTTTGTGTGCCACCAATTTTGGCTGTAAAAAGAATGTTGCAATATTCATAATACTGTTTATTATTACCGTGATAAAGATAATACATATTTACTAAATAGCAACAGCAACACATGATATATTTATTAACAATTTGATTAAATGTTGTTTATAACTATTTTGGTCGATAAATATTGAAATTAATCTTATGGCATTAAACGATACAAAATATTAATATACCGTATATGCAAATTCAAGGCAAAGCCCATTTATTGCGTATCTGCCTTGATATCAGCAAATAAGATGGATGGTTTTGGGTGGCAGGAGAAATGAAGTACGGTCAATTAGTGGCGTGAAAATCTATGTTGAATATTGAACAACGAAAGTCGAATTTTGACCATCTCACCATTTTACCATTTTACCAATTCGCCATCTTACCATCTCACTATTTCCCCTTCGCCAACCTGATAAATCCCCTCAGATGTTCCCTGATCTTTCCGGCTAAAAAATAGGGAAGGTTCAACAAAAAGAATTTTTTCCCTCGGATGGTCTGGGTTTGCTGAACGGCCAGTTTGCCGGCATATAATCTTATGGCATAAGCATGCGGAGCCAGATCAATGAATTGGTGCAATGAACGGAGACGTCCGGCTTCCCCTGATTTCACCACCACGGGAATGAGCAGGTC
>JAPLDO010000234.1 GCA_026391715.1 Bacteroidota bacterium | reverse complement strand
TTTCCGCACAAGGCTGGATGCCCAGCGGTTCCTTAACGAAATTACAATTGATTTTCCAAACGCTTTTATTGTTTCCGATCAGATAAATTTACCAAAATCAGATTAACCTAAAAAAACGGAGTTATGAAAAAAATTATTGTTGCCATTGATTTTTCGGATTGTTCAATCAATGCTTTCATTCATGCATTATCCATGGCTGATCACTGCAATGGGGAGTTGATTTTGGTTTGGGTTGAAAAATCTTCCGGCGAGAAAGAGAAATTTGTGGATAAAGTTAAAGACGCCTCCAAAGATGTAAAAGCCGCATTTGAGGATATGATAGCAAAGTACCAGCCGGAGTATCCTGATGTGAAAATTTCCTGGAAAATTCGCAAAGGAAAAATTTACAAAGAGATCACCGATGAAGCAAAAGCTGGCAAAGCAATGTTGATCGTTACCGGCACTCATGGCGCCTCCGGTTTTGAGGAGTTCTGGATCGGCAGTAATGCCAATAAAATTGTATCTGCAAGTATTTGCCCCGTAATAACAATCAGAGGCGGTATCAGCATTCAGCGACCATTGACTAAAATTGTGCTTCCCATTGACAGCGCCGAAGAAACAAGGCAAAAAGCTTCCTTTGCCGGGTTCATTGCACAAAGTCATGACGCCGTAATCTACATTCTGAAACTCTATACATCAAAACTGAAAGCTATGCGGCACAGGGTTGACCTATATGCCGACCAGGTTGCTGCATACCTTGATGAGGAAGGTGTAAAATACCAATTTGACATGGCGGAATGTGAAAACATTTCGGACGCCACAATTGCTTATGCAAAAAAAATTGAAGCAAATCTTATCGCCGTGATGACTTCACAGGAAACCACAACAGCCAATATCTTTCTTGGTCCTTATGCGCATCAGATTGTGAATCATTCACCAATTCCGGTGCTTAGCATTCATGCAAAGGAAACTCTGACTGCCGGGCAGGGATTCTAAATCAATACCGGTCAATACAATTTAGATCGGTAAAGGCGATTTTCAAACGTTCAACCATTGATTTTTCGCCTTCCCTGAGCCATACGCGCGGATCGTAGAATTTTTTATTAGGCTTATCATCTCCTTCGGGATTGCCTATCTGTCCCTGTAGATAACCTTCGTTTTTCTCGTAAAAATTCAAAATTCCTTCCCAGAATGCCCACTGTGTATCGGTATCAATGTTCATTTTAACTACGCCATAACCAAGCGCCTCGGCAATTTTTTCAGGCTCTGAACCCGATCCGCCGTGAAATACAAAGTTGACAGGGTTGGCGCCGGTGTTGAATTTCTGTTGGATAAATAACTGGGAATTGTGCAGAATTTTCGGCTCAAGTTTTACGTTGCCCGGTTTATAAACGCCATGAACATTTCCAAAAGATGCGGCAATCGTGAAGTTAGGGCTGACATCCAACAGACTTTTGTAGGCAAACGCTACATGTTCCGGCTGGGTATAAAGCCGTGAACTGTCAATGCTTGTATTGTCAACGCCATCTTCTTCTCCGCCGGTTACTCCAAGTTCGATTTCAAGCGTCATCCCCATTTTACTCATTCGTTCGAGGTAACGCTTACATATCTCAATGTTTTCTTCGAGAGGTTGCTCCGAAAGATCGAGCATGTGCGAGCTGAACAGCGGTTTCCCGAATGTATTAAAATGCTTTTCGCCTGCGTCGAGTAATCCGTCAATCCAGGGCAATAGCTTTTTCGCAGCATGGTCGGTATGGATTATCACCGGGATTCCATAGAGTTCTGCAATTTCATGGATGTGCCGCGCCCCTGAAATACTGCCTTTGACAGCAATCCGCTCATTTTCGTTCTTCAACGACTTTCCGGCATAAAAAACGCCGCCGCCATTTGAAAACTGGATAATCACAGGAGAATTGACCGCTTTGGCAGCTTCCAGAACGGCATTTATGGAATCCGTACTAACAACATTTACCGCTGGCAATGCAAATCTGTTTGCTTTTGCGACGCTGAAAATTTGCTGGACTGCTTGTCCGGTAGCTACGCCAGGAGCTACTTTATCTTTGATTTTTTCTGACATGGTTAAATAGTTTTAATTTAATTTTTAGGATAGCAAAGATAGGATAATTCGTTATTTGATGAGACTGAACGAGAAAGACTTTTCCAACATCTCAAATTTTGTATCTTTGCACGCGCATTGGCTCCGTAGTTCAATTGGATAGAATGGCAGATTCCGGTTCTGTTGGTTGGGGGTTCGAGTCCCTTCGGAGTCACTGATAGATTGAAAAACCCTCGCAAAAGAAAATTTTACGAGGGTTTTTTCATTTTTTGGCAGCACATTTTTAGGATCAATAGGAATTTCTGGTGGGGGAAGAGAATTTCAGATTTCACATCTCACATTTCGCATTTCAGATTTCGCATTTCAGATTTCACATCTCATATTCAAAAAACTTATCAACACACCCTTCACTTTTATGCCACAACCCTGATTAATCATAAAAAAGCATGGATACGATGGAAAATCAGGACAAATCAAAATTTAACGACCAATTGCGTGAAAGAACCATTCAGATGGCTGCGAAACTTTATTGGCTATTGAAAGATAGAAAGGTTTCCTGGATCATTCGCCCGGGCGTGACACAGATCATTAGGAGTTCATCATCCGGGGCTGCAAATTTCCGAGCTGCAACCCGTGTACGCTCCGATGCAGAGTATTTTGCCAAGATATGTATTGTCGTAGAGGAGAGGATTGAAACCCTGTTTTAGCTTGAATATCTGATGCGTATCAACTTTCTTGATGTTGACAAAACGAAGGAAATCTATTAAGAGGTTGAACAACTGGTGAGATTGTTCAATGCGATAAAATCAAAGTTGAAGATAAAAATTGGGGGTAAAAAATCTGAAATCTGAAATCTGAAATCTGAAATCTGAGCCCACTCCGACAAGGAAACAATTTGGACTAAAGTCCAGTAACTATCTGGTTATCAATTGCCACTACCTTAAGGTAGTGGCAATTCAAGTTGCTGATATACCGGGCTTTAGCCAAATTTTGATTTTTCTAATCCCTTTTCGGAGTGGACTCATTTTTGAAGCATTTAACCTTGATTACAAGGTGACATTGTTATTAAATTTTAAAACTATTTTAGGTGCCAACTTACCAACTTACCAACTTACCAGCTTACCTGCTTGTTTATCGTGATTTTCCCGTTACCCGTCGATTAATCATATCGCTGCCTTGATTTCTGCGCTAATTTCGCTTCATCAAAACAAACCACCTAAATTCTCCACGCCATGGAACCAAATGAAACAAAACTCGACAATGCCCGGCAAATGAAAAAATATTTACTTGGCGTCATTATAATTGTAGCAGGTTTTCTGTTGCTGTTATCCAATATCGGTTTTTTACCGTTTGAACTAAAAAATATAATCTTTTCCTGGCAGATGCTGCTTATCGGAATAGGCGTAATAAGTCTGTTCAGCAGTGAGAGCCGTACGCCGGGAACCATCCTGATACTGATCGGCGGGATTTTTCTCTTTCCCCGCCTCATTGAAACTCTTGGAATTGATATTCGTTTTGATGTATGGCATCTTTTCTGGCCTTTGATTCTGATTGGGATTGGCGGCCTGATACTCACCAAACGTTTACCCCGCAACGCATGGAAGCGTCCTCAACGCCTTGTTAATAACCAAACAATGAATGACGGTTATATCCAGGAGGAGAATATTTTCAGCGGAGGAAAGCAACGGGTTATGCACCAGGTATTTCGCGGCGGACATATAAATTGCATTTTTGGCGGTTCGGAAGTTGATCTTACTCAATCCACACTTGGCGAAGGCGTTAATGAACTGGAAATAAATACTATTTTTGGCGGCGTTACCCTTATCGTTCCTTCCGACTGGAGAATCCAGCTTAAAATGACTTCCATCATGGGCGGTTTTGCAGATAAGCGGTCGTATGTTAAAGAAAACCCCGACACGAGCCGGATTCTGATAATCAAAGGAAGCACAATTTTTGGCGGCGGCGAGATCAAAAGTTATTAGACATTAAGCAAGCGCAATGGATCATCCTGTATTTCTCAATAAAAAATCCGTTTCTGTTTATTTTGGTTTGTGGTCCTTCCTGGCGGGGGGCCACTTTGCCTTATTCTACTTTATATATCTGCTGCCAATTGAAATTTCGGTTGCCGATAGCCTGGTTTTTACCAGCATGTTCTGTATCATAGGAATCTCGATGTGGTATGTGGCGCGATACAGCGTTCCTGATAAAAAGAACATCTGGAACGTAGTGTTTAACCATGCATCTTTTCTGGCGCTTACGCTCGCCGTGTGGAATGGATTGGGATATGCAATACTGAGTGCGCTTTTCAGTAATAACAAGGTTTATAATGAACTTCTTGTTTTCTGGATCCCATACAGAATTATCAGCGGCGTAATTTACTATATCGTTATCGCGCTGGTCTATTATCTGTTCATTTATTATGTCAACCTTCAGGAAAAGGTAAAGGTGGAATCGAGGTTGCGCGAAGTGTTGAAAGAGACGGAACTTAATATGCTTAAATCTCAAATCAATCCGCATTTTCTTTTTAACAGCCTCAATTCAATAAGCTCGCTTACCATCACCAACCCCGAAAAAGCGCGTGAAATGGTAATTAAGTTATCTGATTTTTTGCGATATTCTGTTTCAGGTAATACTAACAGTTTTACTACGCTGGAGAATGAAATGTCCAACATCCGGCGGTACCTCGATATTGAGAAAGTGAGGTTTGGCGATAAACTGCAATTTGGGTTCAAACTCAACGAGGGATGCCGTAATCACAAAATTCCGGTTATGCTGCTGCAGCCGCTTTTTGAAAATGCAATTAAGCATGGCGTTTATGAAAGCACCGAACAGGTAAGTATAGAAATGGACTGCGAATACAAGGATGGCTACCTTGAGATCGTCATTATAAATGATTTCGATCCGGAAGCCCGTCCGCGCAAAGGTTCCGGCATCGGACTGAAAAACATTCGGGAGCGGTTAAGATTGCTTTATAAAAACGATAAACTCCTGCGCACTAAAGTTGAAGGAACAAGATTTACAGTGGCGCTCAGCCTCCCAAATACCGATGTTTGTTAATTTTTTTTAATTTCGCTATTAACCATTTTACCATTTAACTTATGCTCCGAACCATTCTTATTGATGATGAACAGCCTGCAAGGGACGTCATCAGACATTATCTGAAAGATTTTACTGAAATCGAAATTCTCGGAGAATTTTCCGATGGCTTCAGCGGGTTGAAGGCTATTCAGGATATAAAACCCGACCTGGTTTTTCTCGATGTTCAGATGCCCAAACTTACGGGGCTTGAGTTGCTCGATCTATTGGAGCAACCTCCGTTGATAATTTTCAGCACGGCTTATGATCAGTATGCCATTAAGGCTTTCGAGATGAACGCCATTGATTACCTTCTGAAACCTTATTCAAAAGAGCGGTTTACACAAGCCGTTCAAAAAGCCATTACAATGGCGGGAAGCGGGATAATGCTTTCCGCTCCGGTTCAGAACCTTGTAAAAACCCTTGAGGAAAATCCTGAATTTCTCCAACGAATCGCAGTGAAATCAAGACACAAGGTGAGCGTAGTTCCCACCGATGAAATTATTTACCTCGAAGCGGAAGGCGATTATGTAATGATTCATACAAAAGATGCGAGACATCTGAAGGAAAAAACCATGAAGTTTTTTGAGACGCATCTTGATCCGTCGCAGTTTATCCGCATTCATCGTTCCTATATCGTTAATGCGAAATTTATTGACCGGATTGAATATTACGATAAGGAGAATTATGCGGTCCTCACCAAAAACGGCGATAAACTGAAAGCAAGCACGTCCGGGTACAAAATTCTGAAGCAGGCATTGAATATGTAAAAATAGCTGGTAAGCTGGCAAGCACGTCCTTCGTCCTTCGTCTATTTCCTTATTATTACAAAGACCGTCCTCCGGTTTTTCGCCCGACCTTCTTCAGAATCATTTGAGGCAACAGGTATGGATTTACCAAAGCCTTTGTAGGTGAGTCGCGTTAACTCGATTCCCTTTTCGATAAGATATTTGTAAACGGATTCTGCACGGCTTTCAGACAGTTTTAGGTTGCTGGCATCGTTACCGATATTGTCGGTGTGTCCCTGTACCTGAATGCTTATATTCGGATTTTCAAGGAGAAAATCGAACAGAAGGTCAAGTACCGCCTTTGATTCAGGCTGTAGCTCAAAGGAATTGAAAGGGAAATAGATATCATTGATACGGTAAGATTTGTTGAGTTCAATCGGCTTCATTTCAATGTCAACCTTCGCAGGAAATTTGAAAAGACTGTCGAATTTTGAAATATACTTCGATTCATACACATGGTCAGTTTTTTTAACTGTCATTATGTAGTCGCTGTTGAAAGGCGCCACAGCCACATAATTCCCGGTAATACTATCCATCGGAATTTCGGAAACTTTCCTGGTTTCCATATTCTTGAGTTCAATCCGGGCATTCAATGGTTCAGTTGAGTATTCCGATTTTACGTTGCCCCTGATAAACAAAACTTTTTCGGGGCGCGCGCCATCGTAAAGGTCGAAGGAATAGAGATCCCATCCGCCTTTGCCTTTGAATTTGTTCGAGGCAAAAAAGCCCTTTGTTCCATCGGTACTGACAAAAAAACCTACTTCATCATCCGGCGAGTTAATCGGATAGCCAATATTTCTGGGCTTTTGCCAGATTCCATTCTCATTCAGTTTGGTAAAAAAAACATCATATCCGCCAAGCCCCATCAGTCCATCCGATGAAAAATAGAGTGTTTTGCTATCGGGATGAATAAAAGGTGATTTTTCATTTCCCATAGAATTAATATCAGATCCAAGATTAACCGGAGCGCTCCATTCGCCGTTGTCGCCTTTTATGGAACGGTAAATGTCATAGCCGCCAAAACCGCCGCTTCGATCGCTAACGAAGTATAGCGTTTTTCCATCTGCGGAAATTGTTGGTTGCGATTCCCATGAACCGGGTGAATTTATATTATTGCTTATACTATGTATTGGTTGCCACGCCCCGCCAATATTTTCAGACAAATAAATATCACAGTTCAGATATTTTTTAGCCGCATCAAACCGGCAAACTGTGTAGTAAAGCGAGTTGTTGTCGGCAGTCAGCGTTGCCCCGCCCTCGTTGTCGTTGATGTTAAATGGTCTGGGCATCTCCTCCCCTACTTCGAATGCGCCGCTCGAATCGCAAATGCTGAAAAAGAACTTTTCTTTCGCGCGCACTTCGCTGGTCAGGCTGTTCCGGTCGGGTTCCGTTCTGATCTCCCTTGTAAACAATGCCATCTGATTATCGGGGGATAAAATTGGCAGATATTCATTTTCCGAGGTGGAAATGCCTTCAACAACTTTCGGCTCAAAGGGTACCGGGTTTTTCATTATCCCGGTTATAAATTTAGAATAATCAATAAGTTCCAAGGCGCGATTGTAATCTTCATCCTTTTTGATTTTATCAACATCTTTGATAAACTCGCCAAGATAAGCGATGGTCTTCTCATAATCCTCACGGCCATAAGAGATTTCACCCATGTAGAAATAGGTGTATATATCATAAGCAGGACATAGTTCGAGCACTTTAAGAAAATTCTTTTCTGCCTCCTTCAGGTTGTACCCGGTTTTCTTCAGATTAATCACGCCCAAAGCATAATAGGCATCTACACAAGCAGGTTCGGCGTCCAGGGCTTTTCGCATCTGGAGTCCAGCGGCAAAATAATTTGATCGTTTCAGATAATCAATGCCTGCCTGATAGATCTTCTCGGTTTTCTTATCCAACTTGATTTTACAGGGATCATCCGAAACTATCCCCTGAAAACCATTGCCGGTATAAGAAAAAACATGAAGTGAGGAAACAATCAATACAAAAACGATTACCAATGATTTTGGTAGCAGTAACAGTGGCTTCAGGTATTGGATAAAGGTAATCATTCGGATTTTTCGCCAAAGTTATGATGAAAAGTTATATTTTTACAGCAAAGACGCAAAGACTTGGGATTAACTCACTTTTAATGATATAGCAAAATGAACAAAAAATTATTGGTTTTAGCGGCAGCATTGATAATCGTTGTTTCCGCATTCGTAAACGCGCAAACGGTAATTCCTAACTCCGGTTTTGAAAACTGGACTACAATTGGTAATTATTCAAATCCCACCGATTGGGATAGCCCCAATGAAGAGTTAATGTCAATTCCGTTCTTCGGATTCCAGGTACTTACAAAAAGTACCGATCACCAGGGAAGCGGAAGTTTTTCGGCTAAGCTCGAAACAAAGCATCTCACGCTTCCGCCATTGGATGTTCCTGGATTTATGACCTGCGGCAAGCTTACCGTTGATATCGCCTCGGGAACCTTTGTTCTCTCCGGCGGCGCGCCTGTTATTGATAAGCCTACACACCTGAAAGGTTTTTACAAATACATTCCCAAGGGTGGCGATAGTTGTCTGATTGGGATCGGGATGTTCAGAACAGTCGGAGGCGTTCAGGACAGCATTGGGTTTGGCTATTTCTCAACAAAAGATACAATTAATGACTGGACTCCTTTTTCGGCATGGATTGATTACCTGAATACTGATATACCCGATACTATGAACATTATCGCCATGTCAACCGCTCAGGAAGTTATGACCCCGGGAACGGTTTTGTTTGTTGATAATCTTTTTTTAGACTACACGGTTGGCGCAAAGGAAAATTCGTTGCAGGATGCAATTCAGGTTTATAACGACCGTGAAACACAGCGGTTGATAATCTTTTTGAACAATGAAAACCTTGAATTTACAAAGATCAGCCTTTATGACATGACTGGCAGGCAAGTAACAACTTTGAGGTCTGAAGAGATTAAGAGCGATCGCCGGATTGTTAATTATCAATCTTTTCCGAAAGGAATTTACCTGCTTGAAATCCTGCGCGGAAATCAGAAGTACGTAAAAAAATTCTTTCTGAATTTTTGAGGAAAATTTGAAAACTCCTATTCACCGGGAAAAAGCAAAGGCTATTGTTAAATCAAACAAGGAACCGTTTAACGAAGGATACTTTTCCATCTCCAATTTTATAAAAATCATCAATCTGCGCCTCTTTTAAATATCCGGAGCTAAGATAGAAATGCCGGGTGGGAGCATATTTTTCAAGCGTTGAAGTCTCTGCAATTAAAATCCTGCCGCCCATCTCGCGGATGACTCTGTGAGTTTCTTCCAATAATATTTTTCCAATACCCTGACCGCGGAAATCATTGTGGGTAACAATCCAGTATAAATCGAAACTGCCTTCTGTGCCGGCAATATGTCCAAAACAGGAATAAGATACTGTACGACCTTCAACTTCTGCAAAAAGAAAATGATAGTCGCTATGCGTTCCATTTTCAAGCCCATCCTGCACCAGTTCAAGCGCAACAGGTATCTCTATTTCATAGAAAAATCCGCTTGAAATAAGGATATTTCTTGCGATCTCTATATCATCCGGTCTAACCATTGATCGGAATGTGATTTGTTTCAATGTTTTTTCTATCATTTTCTTATTGCATCTGCAAGAATTTGTTCAACTACCTGTTCAAAATTCAGTCCCCTCTCTTTCGATGCAGCCATAAATCCGCTTGATTCAGAAAGGCACGGATTAAGGTTGACGTCAATAACGAGGGGACTACCGTTTGGCGTTACTCTGAAATCAATCCGGACATAGCCCTTCAATCCCAATGAATTCCAGCATTTCCGGCATATTTCAGTCAATTCACGTTGTAAAATCGCGTCATCGGGCTCGAGATCAAATGTTCTTTGCGTGTGTGAATATTCAAAGGATGTTTCATCCCACTTTGATTTGTAACCCATCATTTTTGGCTTTTCTTCGGGATACCCGTCGAAAGTCATTTCAGCGAGTGGAAGTACATCCGGTCCTTCCTCGTTATACAGTATCGAAATGTTAAATTCACGTCCCTCAACATATTCTTCAATAAAATAATGTTGAGCGCTTTTCTGACTTATTTTTTCTATAAATTCAAGATTATCACCCATGAAAACACAATCTTCGTCGAGTTCAAGCGACCCTTCCTCCCATATTGGTTTCAGAATATATTTTTTTTGAGGGATGAGTTTGTGACATTCCTGAAGATTGAAACCTTCAGGCGTTTTAACCCCAATGGCATTCAACTCTTTTTTTGTCAGTACTTTATTTGAACAATAGAACATCGGTATCAGCGGCGAACCGGTATATGGTATCTGTATGTTGTTCAGAATTGAATTGGCAAGAAAAGTAAATTCTCCTTTGTTACCGATTGATTCAACCAGGTTAAAAATAATGTCAGGCTCGATTCGTCTGATATTTTTGATAGCCGCCTGAAGATTCATATCCATCTGGAGAAATTGAACTTTGTATTTCAAATTTTTCAAAGCATTGGCGACAAGGTTAACCTGTTCTATTACATCCGCTTCATCATCCTTTGGTTTCTTTGACAATTTATTAAACAGAATCAACACTAATTTATTCATTTTTATACAATTAGGAGATTAACAGCCCGGTTCTTTTGCCGGTTGAAAGAATGATTTCATGGATAAGCCTTGTGAAATCGTAACCATGCATGTACGACAGGATTGGCAGGTCGGAATGAACCTTGTCGAGCCCCGCAAGCGGGTTTACTTCAATGAAGTTGGGAATTCCGTTTTTGTCAACCCTTATATCAATTCTCCCGCCATCGCGACAGCCTATAACCTGCCAGACTTTTAGCGCCAGGCTGGAACATTGATCGCAAATTTCTTTTTCCGGAATCCGGTATTCAACCGATTTATGATAATCTGATTTGGTTTGATAGGAGTAAATGCTGTTTGTTTCATCAAGAGTGTAAATAATCTCCATCACCCCGATAACGTACGCGGCTTCTCCCGTTCCGAGAATACCTGCTGTAAATTCCCGTCCGGGCAGGTATTCTTCCACCAGTAATCCTGATGGATATTGCGGAAGAAGCTCCTGGCAAACCCTTGTCAATTCATCATCTGAATTAACCTTGGATAAGGCGTTGATACCTTTGCCTGTTCCTTCTGCATTTGGTTTTACAAATAGCGGAAAAGGAATTTTAACTTCAGCGAGCTGTGAAATATTTTCAATAATTACAAAATCGGGAGTCGGAATTGCTGCATCCCTCACCACTCTTTTTGTCATACCCTTATGGAGGGTTAATGAAAGTACCAGCACATCTGAAAAAGTATATGGAATCTGAAAAATATCGAGAATTGCGGGAACCTGGGCTTCGCGACCAATTCCATGCAAGCCTTCACAGATATTGAAAACCATATCCCAGCGGCAGCCGACTGAGAGCCGGGAAATGAGGTTTTTTACATGACCAATCCTGTCTGTCTCGTATCCAAGTTGATGCAAGGCGTCTTCAATGCCCTCAATAGTACTTTCGCGGTCAAATTCTGCGGTTTCCTCCTCACTGTAACCCTCCTTAATGTAATCCGACCGTAAATCGTAGGTTAAACCTATCGTCATAAAGAATAATCTTTAGCCATTATTCTGCCGTGAAGTTCAATAGAATTTGACTTGCAGAAATAAACCTGCCTGTAATAGTTAACTTGCACTTTTAACAGTTAAACGGTTTTTCGGTCAATAATATTATGCAGCCTGGCTTTGCCTTGCCGCTTTCTTACCAACCAGGTTGATCCTTACAACCAGTGAAATCACATAAATAACGTGCAGCCAAACTCCTGAAAGCAGGACAAGCAGTGTATAAACCATCCAGAGAGGAGCGTCGGTATCGCCAAGTCCCCGCTTTGGCTTAGGCTCAATTATCAACTGTTTCCCGCCTGAAAAATTCTGAACTGTTTCAACAGTTCCATAAGTGTCGTTTTCAAGAATTTTAGCGACAACTATCACTGTTCCTGTTGTATCTCCCGGCATATTTACGGGAAATTCAGCGATGCATAAACCCGAAGAATCAGTTTTTTCTCCCCCGAAACGATACAAACAGAATAATCTTTTCACATAAAATTCGACAGGAATTTCCCGAACGGCTCCTTTCACCCCTTTTTCGTCAAAGGCATGTACTTTAACCTTAACTGTTTTTATTGAATCTTTTTCAATAAATGACATTGACATAAAAACATCCCTTACATGAATTGAAACAGATTTTTTGTTGACATTTGAATTTCCCGCGTATTGAATATCAAATGTAAAATAACCTTCTTTGTCTTTGGGTATAACGGCGTCTGGCGTAACATTCAGAACTGCTTTGCCTTTCCAGTTAGTGTTTACCGTACCAAGAAGTATTTTTTCGGATTCATTCACGGCATAAACTGAAATTGGCGCATTTTCGATATTTACACGTTTATCGTTTACCCTTGCCGAAAGAGTGAGAGAAATGCTTTTTGTGCCATCTGATAATTTAAAATATGCAGCGCCAAGTTGTGGGTTCACCAATTCACCGGCATTAGCGTAATAGCCGAATCCCATAATAATGGTAAAGATGAGGATGACCGGATATATCTTCTTTATTCTCATGATATTAAAGTTTTTCGGAAATAAATTCTTTATTCTCTGGCGCCTCTGAAATATCAGCAATCGGGATTATCGGCATGAACTTCATAAAGATCATAAAAAACAGGCAAAATGTAGCCATACCTCCTGCTGTTAGCGACCATTCAACCCAGGTGGCTGAATAATGAACATATTCGGGACGGACATCCTGCAAGGGAAGCAACGGCGTTTCCAAAGTGGGGATAATAATCAGATAACGTTTAATCCACATACATACAACGGCTACCACAGAACCAATCATAATGGTATTTATATTTCTCAGAAATGGAAGACCTACAAATAGCATCGGAACAAGTACGCCGATAAACGCCGCAAGGTAAAACCAGGCGCCGTAATCGGTGAAATCGAACAGTTTGTATATGACTTCCAATTCCCAGCTTTGCGAGCCATACCAAACCGTCAGGTACTCGCTAAAAGTGAAATAACCGTATAGTGCGGCAAGAACAAGCAGAATAGTTCCAATGTATTTGAAATGCTTTTCGGTAATATATTCTTCAAGATGATAAAATTTTCTGAAAATCCACATCGCAATAATTAACACCGCTGTACCTGAATATACCGCAGCTATTACGAAATATGGCGCAAAAATAGTGCTGTGCCATCCGGGGCGGATTGTCATACCAAAAATCCAGGCTAAAACTGAGTGAACGAGAACCGCAAGCGGGATAATAATTGCCGACATGATTGTGAGAGCTCTTTCGAGTAACTTTTTTTGTTCAGGCAGACCTGAATAGGTAGCGGCAAATTTGCGGTAAAAATAACGTTGCCATTTTGGAATCTTCAATTCGGTATTGTCGCGGAACAGAGCATAATCTTTTATCAATGCAAGGTAAAGGAAAAGGATGCTGCACGACAGGTAAGTTGTAATTGC
Source organism: Bacteroidota bacterium (assembly GCA_026391715.1). Lineage (GTDB taxonomy): Bacteria > Bacteroidota > Bacteroidia > Bacteroidales > FEN-979 > CAIVAT01. The sequence goes on along the minus strand of JAPLDO010000234.1, from coordinate 4,237 downwards.
CACTACATCCCAGAGGATGGGAGATTGGATTCTTCCGTGGGTGAAAATATTAAAAATGCGATCCAGCCTTCCCATTTCTACCAAAATGAAAACAGGACCAATAATTACTGAGATTACCGTAATCATTTCTGCGATACGGATTATCGGCTTTCTCCATTCAACATGCAGAAGATGAAGAATTCCTGAAATCATGGCTCCGGCGTAACTAATCCCGATGAAAAAGATAAAGTTTACATCATAAATACCCCAAACAACATAATCCCTCATGCCTGTAACAATCTGTCCTTTGACCAACTGTGTTATAAATGCATAAATTGCAAACAGAAACACAAGTAAAAAAAAGCTGAATAAGACTTTACGTAATACTGAGGGTTTGTTACATCGGGAAATGATTTCAACTAATCTTTTTTGCGCAAGTTCCGGTGAATTCATAATAAGGGAATTTAGATTTTAAATTTTTTCAGATGAGCTCTTTTGACCTGATAGGCAGGTTTAATGCTGTCGGGCATATTCTCAAATCCTTCCTCTACCGGAAATCTTCTGTCAACAGGCGGCAAATAATAAACGTTGGGGCGGGTTCCGAGTTCCTCCATGTACCGGTAAGCGGCTTTTTCCTTTACAAGCTCAGAAAACCGGAAAGATTCCACGCCATTGGTGACAACATCTTCATTTTTATCGCCGAAAAAATAAACGCCATTCGGGCATGCAGTTACACAATCAGGTAAGATGCCGGTAATAAATGAATCGGGGCAAAAATCGCATTTCCCAACAGTGCCTACTACCTGTGGTACGCCCGATGTGGGAGAATATTTTGCATCCACTTTGAAAGATGGGGCTTTCCAGTTAAAAACGCGGGATGAATACGGACAGGCTGCCATGCAGAATTTACAGCCTATGCAGCGTTCGTTGTCAACGAGAACAACTCCGTCGTCGCGTTTGAAAGAAGCGCCAACGGGGCAAACATTAACACAGGCGGGAGTATCGCAATGAAAACAGGGTTTTGGCATCCAGTAAGGGGTGGTATCTTCCGAGTCCTGCATCAGAAAGACCTTTATCCATTCATGTCCAGGTTCTAAAAAGTGCATTTTATTACACGCGCTCACACATGACCGTGCATTGCGGCATCGGGCGAGGTCAATTACCATTACAAAGTGGCGTCCCGGAATTCCTTTTCTCACTTCAACCGAAGATGGGACGTTGCAGCATAATGCATGCCCTCTCTCAACTTCCATAAGTTTACCGTCGGCGGTGAGAACTTTTACCTTATCGCCAGGCGCAGGAGGTTCCTGTTCTTTGGAACAAGCCGCCAGTATCCCTCCCCCCAGAATAGTCCCGGCGGCAAGGGAAAAGCCATTTTTTAGAAAGCTCCGGCGTGATGAATCTTTCTTGTTTTTCTTTGACATACAAATTTATTGTTTAATGAAAGAGGTTGGCAATTGAATCACAAAGCCCCTGACTGTGATTTTTTTCGCACCTTTTTTGTAAAATACAAGGAGGCTCCAAGTGAAATTACGGCGAGGAAAAGGAAAGCCAGCGTTCTGTATCCGGTTTCAAGGTGCGATAAGTCGACAAAGAACAGGTAAAATCCTGTAAACAGAACAGTTGCGATAGCCATCCACCGATATTTGATGTTTTTCAGGATTAGACTCATGACAAAATAAAACACGGCGGCGCCTGTCCAGGAGAGGGTGACGTATTGTTTTGGCGCTACATGGTACAGCGCAAACAGCATTGAAAAGAAAAGGGTAATCATGTAAGTATTCCTTATAAACTCGGTTTTAAGCGTCAGTCGTTCCTTTTTCCAGTTGATAACCCGCGCGCTGACGAATGCCGTTACAACAAAGGCGAAATTCACTTTATCCACCGAGTGATAAAATGCCAGATATATTATCAAAATTCCGACAAGCAGAATTGTATTCATAACCACGATGATTTTTGAACGGAACCACAGCGCCCATGAAACTACCAACAGGCTTTGAAGGGCAAGCAGCCATATAGCGTCAGGAAGTTTCGAATAGCCATACACGGCTACGCTCAGAGCCATAAAACTGTATATGGCATAGAATGCAGGATCGAATATCCGATTTGTCCTGTATTTAAGAAATATTGAATAGACAAGGCATAAAGCAGAGATCATGGAAAAAATCCAGACAAAACCCGCTGAATAATATGAAGCGATTACTGATAAAAGAACAACAGAAAAACTCATTCCATTGATCAGAATAGTTGCAGGGTAAACGCTGTTGGGAAACTTTCCATCCTGCCTGATCATCGGAATGACGGAAAAAATAGCGCCATATAAAAACAGGGATACAAGGTTGAAAGTATGTGTTCCAAATGCTCCGATAGGATTGCCCATGATTGGGTTGTTTAGCAGCCAGATACATTGTGAAGCGTAAACCAGAATCATTGCGGCGATCAAAAGCCGTTGCCAGCCAAATCGGAAAAAAAGGAATACCGATAAAGCTGCCGTGATTATTATAAGCGGCAGACTGACAAATGCAGCGTCTGCAAACAATGCCGTGGCAAGCGATAGTATCAAGGCAATTGCAGCCTGTAATTCAGAATTTCGCCGGATCGCAAAATAACATTGTACGCAAACTACCGCAAACAGCATGAACAAAACAACGCCTTTTACCGGAATTACTGGTTGAGCGATGAAAAAATACAACCGCAGAGTAATGTAATAAACCAGTAAGTGGGCGCTTATATTCAGCAGGAATGAAAGATGAGTAAAGGAATTTCTGAGATACCAGCTCAGGAAAAACACGCCGGCTACCGCCGAATAACCTACTATACTTGCCAACGTGCCATTCAGGTAATTTCCGGCTAAGTTCGACAGGAATGCGATACCGAAAAGTAAAACCAGGCTGCCAAACCATGCCAGTCCATATTCAAAGATGTTCGACTCAATCAAACCCTTGTCAACGAGTACATCCTCGTCGGCGTGGTTAGAGGTATGTTCAGTTTGGTATCTGCCCGCGCGGGCAGACGCCAAACTCTGAACAGCGACATCAAGTTGTCCTTCAATCTTATCAATCCTCATTTCAAGCGAATTAACCTTTTCAAGCAATTCACTAATGACGACCGATTGATCCTGGTTTTCCTGAGGCATGATAATCCTTATTATTTTGCAGCCATTGTGCGAAGATAATAGACGATGCTCCAGCGTCCGTTATCTTCCGGTATCAGTTTTTTAAACGAGGGCATCTTCCCTTTTCCTTCCGACATCTGAAAGAAAATTTCTCCATCAGCCTGCGCCTGGAATTTTTTGGTTGAAAAGTCGCTGCATGTCACCTCAAGGCTGGCTGCCTTCGGTCCATCGCCCAATCCTGCGCTGCCATGACAAGATTTGCAGTGTTTTGCATAAAGGTCTTTCCCTTCCGACACAGCTTCTTTCCCTGCCGCTACCGGGTTTTTTGTTGTTTTAAACTTTGCGGGAATATTCCATGCCGCCGGTGTTTGCGCCTGAATATTGCTGCTGAATGAATAAATTAGGAACATTCCAAGAGAAATGACCATTAACCTGATTTGAATTGATTTCATAAAACCTCCATTTTTAGTTGTTGTGAATAATTATGATTTGCCGAGATGACGAATTCTGAAAATAGTGAAAATAACATACATGTAATGAAACCACACAAGCGAAAGCAATACGATGAGGGTATAAACCATCCATAGTGGGGCGTCGGTATCGCCCAATCCCCGCTTTATGACTTTTACCGGAGGTAAAGGTTTCCCCCAATTGATAGTGCCGCTTACCTCTACATTCCCATAAACTTCATTTTCTTCCACTTTTGCCACGATGGTCAGATACCCAAGTTGGTTGCCGGGAATTGACGTCGGAAATTCCATACTGGTTGTGCCATTTTCTATCGCAGCTTGTCCGACTTTCAGTAAACTGAAGGTTCGGGGAACATAAAATTGAATATCTAATTTTTCAACCGGAACCCATTGATTGTCTTTTCCGGGTTCAACGGCTTTCAGGTTAATCATTTTTTCACCGTCCTTCTGAAAAAATGTCACCTCCATTCGCAAAGGCTTCATGGTTGTACCGGATGATGATTTGTCGTATTTATCTTTGCCGGAAAATGAGGCTTCAAATGAATAAATTCCATTATCTCCGCCGGTATTGAGAAAATCTTCGGGAATGGCGATGGTCGCTTTGCCTTTCTCATTAGTCAGCGCGGATATGATAGGTTTTTCTGTTTTGCCTTGAAGCGATTTGAAATTTATC
>JAPLDO010000205.1 GCA_026391715.1 Bacteroidota bacterium | reverse complement strand
CGCGATGTTATTAAAGAATCAATGCTTGCCGAACAATCGCAGCAAAAGATCACCAAAGATGTTACCATTACTCCGGCAGAGGTAAAATCCTTTTTCCGGAAATTGCCAAAGGATAGTATCCCTTTGATTAATGCTGAATATGAAATCGGAATAATTGTTAAACAACCCTCCATTGGCGAGGAAGAAAAGCAAATTGCCCGCGATAAACTGAAAGGTTTTAAGGAGCGAATAAGTAAAGGCGACGATTTCAGCACTCTCGCTGTTCTTTATTCCGAAGATCCTGGCTCCTCAAAACAGGGAGGTGAACTTGGAATGTTCAAAAGAGGCGAGATGCGTAAGGAATTTGAAGCTGCGGCTTTTAAGTTAAAACCCGGCGAAGTCTCGGATATTGTGGAAACCGACGATGGGTTTCATCTCATTCAAACGATTGAACGCCGGGGCGAATACATCAACGCAAGGCATATTTTGATACAACCCAAAGTATCGCCGGTAAACCTGAACAAAGCTAAATTAACCCTCGACAGTGTTTCAATTCTTATTCAGACAAAAAAAATGCCTTTTGATCAGGCTGTTGTCAAATATTCTGATGATCCGGGAAAAAATAGTGGCGGACTTATGATCAATCAGGCAAGCGGAAACAGCAGATTTGAGTCTTCACAACTGGATCCTAAAATTTTCTTTGTGGTTGATAAATTAAAAACCGGCGACGTCTCTTCTCCCATTTTAACCGCAGATCGCGGGAAACAGGACTACAGGATGTATTATCTGAAATCGAGGACAAACCCACACAAAGCGAATCTTGAAGAAGATTATTCACGCATTCAGGATATGGCGCTTGAAAAGAAAAAACTGGAAATTATTGACGCCTGGATTTCAACAAAAACAAAATCAACTTACGTTTCGATTATGGAAGATTTTAAGAATTGTAAATTCCAACGAAACTGGATTAAAAACTAAATCGCAATATCATGCAATTTTCATCGGATGTAGAAGCTGTTGACGCCCTGGTGGGCAAATATCGCCTTCTGAAATCAGAAATCGCAAAGGTGATTGTAGGTCAGGATGAAGTTATAAAAAACCTGCTGATTGCCATTTTCTGCAAAGGCCATTGCCTTCTGGTTGGCGTGCCGGGACTCGCTAAAACGCTTATGGTAAATACTCTTTCGAAAGCTCTCGGATTGAGTTACAATCGCATTCAGTTCACTCCCGACCTGATGCCGTCGGATATCATTGGAACTGAGATTCTTGATGAAAACCGCCATTTCCGGTTCATCAAAGGTCCTGTGTTTGCCAATATTATCCTTGCTGATGAAATTAACCGGACTCCTCCCAAGACACAATCGGCGCTCCTTGAAGCAATGCAGGAAAAAGCGGTGACTGTTGCCGGAACCACCTACCATTTGGGAGAACCTTTTTTTGTGCTCGCAACACAAAATCCCATAGAGCAGGAAGGCACTTATCCGCTTCCTGAAGCTCAGCTCGACAGGTTTATGTTCAATGTATGGCTTGATTATCCTTCATTTGACGAGGAGATTCGCATTGTAAAGGCAACAACAACAGAAAAATCGGTTGAAACATCTATTGTGCTTTCCGGTGAGGAAATTTTATTTTTCCAAAATCTTATCCGCAAGGTTCCCGTTCCCGATAATGTTTATAATTATGCAGTTAAACTGGTTTCGGTAACCCGCCCAAAAACAAAAAATGCAAACAGCTGGGCTAATGAATATCTTACGTGGGGCGCCGGTCCGAGAGCCTCGCAATACCTTATACTTGGCGCAAAATGTAACGCGGTTTTGAATGGAAAATATTCGCCCGATATCGAAGATGTTGCAGCAGTAGCTACCTCTGTAATGCGTCATAGAATTGTGAGAAACTATAAAGCCGAAGCTGAAGGAGTGAAAGTTGAAGATATTATCAATCATTTCCTAAGCGATGGAAAATCCCCCAGGTCTTAACATCCAAAGGTAATATTTACTAAATTTAACAATTAAACTGATCAGGATGAACTGGAAAAATTACTTTTTAATTCTGGCGGTTGTTGCCGGGATAGTTTCAATTGCCTTGCTTTCGTCGTGCAACCAGCCAGGAAAAAATGGATCTGCTGAATCAGGCGATACGCTGAAGGGAAAAATTACCATGTCGGGCGCCTTCGCGCTTTATCCGCTGGCAGTAAAATGGGCGGAAGAGTTTCAGAAACTTCATCCTGCCGTAATAATAAATGTTTCAGCGGGCGGAGCAGGTAAAGGAATGACCGACGCACTTTCAAAAATGGTGGAACTCGGCATGTATTCAAAATCGGTCAGTCCTGAGGAACAAGCCAAAGGCGCGTGGTGGATTGCCGTTGCCAAGGATGCGGTTTTACCAACGATTAACGTAAGTAATCCGGTTTTATCCGACCTGAAGCGTAAAGGGCTTACACGTCAGAAATTCTATGATATTTTCATTACCGAAAAAATCAAAACATGGGGAGAGGCTGTTGGCAATTCATCGAAGGCGGAACTTCAGGTTTTTAACCGTTCCGACGCGTGCGGCGCCGCCGATATGTGGGCAAAATATCTGAAAAATAAAAAGCAGGAAGATATTCAGGGACTTGGCGTGAACGGCGATCCGGGCGTTGCCGATGCAGTAAAAAGAAACCCCGAAGGAATTGGTTTTAACAATCTCGGTTTCATTTATGAAATGCAAACAAGGAAAATGTATCCCGGACTTGAGGTCATTCCCATTGACCTGAATGAAAATGGCGTGATAGATCCTGATGAAAACTTTTATTCAAACATGGACAGTGTTATTAGTGCCATTAACGCCGGAAAGTATCCTTCGCCTCCGGCGCGCGACCTTTATTTTGTTTCTGGTGGAAAGCCATCTTCCCAACTGGTTAAGCTATTTCTCCAATGGGTATTGGAAGACGGGCAGAAATATGTTCATGAGGCTGGTTATGTTACAATCAAACCTGAACAGGTGGCTGTAGAACTGAAAAAGTTAGACTGAAATGTATCTTCTTAACAGGGTTCAGAGGCATCGGGTAAATTCTACATGGATGGTTATCAGTTTGGCGCTGGTAGCTTTTCTGCCTTTTCTCCTGTTCATTGGTTTATACCTGAAATCGGCGATGTTGCTTCGTGATTACTCATTGTTTGATCTGGTCTTTTCCAAAATATGGAAACCCTCATCCGGACAGTTTGGGTTTTATCCATTCATCGTGGGTTCGGTATGGGTTACTATGCTGGCAATGATCATCACCGCGCCGGTTTGCCTTCTTACTGCCATCTATGTGACTCAATATACAAGGAAGTTCGTGCTTAGAATCATGCATCCTGCCATTGACATCCTTGCAGGTATTCCTTCTGTTGTTTACGGACTCTGGGGCATTCTGGTAATCGTGCCGTTTATTTCCCGGTACCTCGGTCCGTGGCTCGAAGTGAAAACCATGGGTTACAGCATTCTCGCTGCCGCCTTCGTTCTTTCGATAATGATAATACCGTTCGTTCTCAATATCCTGATTGAAATTTTCAAGGCAATTCCTGTTGAACTGAAAGAAGCCACATGGTCGCTGGGAGCAACGGAATGGCAAACCATCAAACATGTACTTCTACGAAAGGCATTGCCTGGTATTATTGCTGCTTTTGGATTCGGACTGGCGAGGGCTTTTGGTGAAACAATGGCAGTTTTAATGGTTGTTGGCAATGTTGTGAAGCTGCCAAAAAGCGTTTTTGATCCTGGTTACACCTTACCTGCATTGATTGCGAATAATTACGGCGAGATGCTTTCAATTCCGAAATATGATTCGGCGCTTATGTTTGCCGCACTGTTGTTGCTGGTCGTGTCGCTTTTTTTCAACCTTGTGATGCACTTTTTTATTGTAAAATTCAATAAATATTAATTGTGAAACTTGCCCGGAAAATAGAAGAGAAATTTTTCAAGGCGCTGATGTTCCTGTCAACGGTATTTATTCTAATCATCCTTGCCATCATTATTTACAGCATTTTCGAGAAGGGGCTGAAATCAATTTCATGGGAAATGATAACACAGATTCCACAGGGTGGTTACTACTACGGGAAGGGCGGCGGAATCCTTAATGCAATACTTGGATCTCTGACGCTGGCTTTTGGCGCAACAGCGCTCGCTTTTATCATCGGACTTCCGGTTGCATTGTATCTGAATGTTTTTCTGGTACGACATAAGAAAGTGATTACGATCATCCGCTTTCTGCTCGATCTGATTTGGGGAATTCCATCCATTGTTTATGGCGCTTTCGGATTTTCGCTCATGATTCTTCTGGGTCTCCAGACTTCATTGCTTGCCGGAATTCTTACTGTTACATTATTCATTCTGCCGATAATGATCCGCTCAATGGATGAGATTTTATCAACCGTTCCAATCGGATTGCAGGAGGCTTCATATTCACTTGGATCAAACAAATCGGAAACAGCTTTTAAAATCATGACACGGCAAACCGTTTCGGGTATCATTACTGCGATTTTACTCTCCTTCGGAAGGGCTATCGGCGACGCCGCTTCTGTGCTTTTTACAGCAGGATATACCGACCATTTACCCAATGGCTTGCTTGAACCGGTGGCAACACTGCCGCTTTCCATATTCTTTCAGTTGTCCTCGCCGGTAGCCGAAGTTCAGAACAGAGCTTACGCTTCAGCGCTGGTACTTACTCTTATAATTTTATTAGTAAGTTTGTTCTCCCGCGGATTGGGCAAACGATATCACAAAACCAAAATTAATTTTTAGCATACAGGCAGGGATGGAGCATGAAACTAAAATAGAAATAAGAGACCTGAATGTATTTGCGGGGAAAAATCAGATTCTGAAGAACATCAACATTGATATACCCAAAAATAAAATTACGGTAATTCTCGGACCATCAGGCTGTGGAAAAACTACCCTGCTGAAGTGTATGAACCGTCTCACGGATCTTTATCCTGAGTTAAAAGTGAGCGGGCGAATAATGATAGATAACAACAACATCCTGGCGGCAAAAGAGGATATTTACAAACTTCGTCAGCAGATGGGATTATTGTCGCAGCGCCCCTATCCGTTGCCCATGACGATTTACAATAATATTGCTTATGCTTTGAAATTGCGCGGCATAAAAAAACGTCGCGAAATACATAAACTGGTTCTGCATTATCTTCAGCAGGCAAATCTGTGGGATGAGGTACGTGATCGCATGCGGGAACCGGCTGTCAGATTGTCAATAGGACAACAACAGCGTCTTTGCCTTGCAAGGGGACTCGCTGTAAATCCTGAAATAATTCTCGCCGATGAACCTACCTCGGCTTTAGATCCAATATCAAGTCAGTTTATCGAAGAAACATTCAGCAAACTGAAAAATGATTACACCATCGTACTTGTCACACATATTTTACGCCAGGCAAAACGAATCGCCAATCATGTTGTGTTCATGTATCTCGGCGAAGTAATTGAACAGGGAAGTGTGGAGGAAGTTTTTGGAAATCCCAAAATGGAGAAGACAAAACTTTATCTTGGTGGGACGTTCAATTAGTCGTAATGTCAATATAATTTGGCTAAAGCCAATGTGCTTATCTTACTTTTTACCAATAGCTAAAGCTATTGGCAATTTTGAATTGCCTCCATTGAATTGCCTCCATTGAATTGCCTCCATTGAATTGCCTCCATTGAATTGCCTCCATTGAATTGCCTCCATTGAATTGCCTCCATTGAATTGCCTCCAGCTTTAGCTGGAGGTGAAAAATGCCTGATTCAACCCCGGCTTTAGCCAAATTTTTAAATCTAAATCCAACCCATTAGTAAATGCCGCTGTTGTGAAATATTTCTTTTCAATCAAAATCTAAAATTTTCATGATTAACCATAAAATTTTCTAATTTTATCGGCTATATTTTTTTGACGTTTGAAGAATTAAAAGACAACAATGGAATTGACCTTTCTACAGAAAATTATTCTTTTAGCCCTTGATGATAAGGGCTGGTTTGGGGCATCCGAACACAAAATCAAATTCGGACTGGTAGGTTCAATTCTTTTTGAGTTATACAAACAGGAAAGGATTTCTATTGTTAATGATGAAGTTGTGGTGAAAAATGTTCACTCTACCGACAATGTTTTGCTCGACCGTGTTCTTAACGTGATAAAAGCCTCGAAAAAGCAACATAGCATTCGTTCGTGGATTCAGCGCATAGTATATAAAAAACTGATGTTGCGAAAAACCATCTTAAAACAATTGATTGAACAGAAGGTTATTGGCAGGGAGGAGTACAGTTTAATGGTAGTTTTTTATCAAACGAAATTTCCTATCCTCGATATTCCTCTGAAACGCAAAGTTCAGGAGGATATTTGTGAAAGCGTTATTTCCGGCAAAACCCTTGATGATTACGAAACCATGCTTCTGGTTATTATGAACAGTTGTAAAATGGTCAGAAAGAACTTCGGAGGTTATCTTCAGTTTATCAAGTTGCGTGGAAAAATTATTGAGATAACTCAATTTAAAAACCCGCAAACCGAATCAGAGCAGGCGCTTAAAGCGTTGCAGACTGCCATTTCGCGGGCAATTCTCGCTTCCAACGTCTCCATTCACGTATAAAGCCTGCCCTGCCAGGTATCCTGTTTTTCAAGTTCCACTTCAATTAATCGAAGAACTGCATCATACCGTATCAGCTCCCATGAACTGTGGTGCAGGTAACGTGGCGGCGTTTCTCCCGAAAACCTTTCAATGACAATGGCAGGATTCAGTTTTTCAATGAACTGAACAATAAATTCAACATATTCCGGTAAAGTAAACTGGTAAAAATCTCCTGAATTTTCTTCATACTCAGCCTCCATCCTTGTCCCTTTGACGATCTGCAACTGGTGAAATTTTACCGAATTAAGCGGTAATTCAGAAATTACCGAGGCGGTTGCCAGCATCATTTCTTTGGTTTCACCGGGCAAACCAAAAATAAAATGGGCGCCGGTTTTTATGCCGGGTACGCTTGTTTTCAGTATCATCCCCCTTGAAAGTTCAAATCCATGCTGACGGTTAATTCTCACAAGAGTTTTATCGTAGCATGACTCTACTCCGTATTCGATTTGGATATACGCTCGTTTTGACAGTTCCTGAAGGTATTGCAGAATTTCCTCATTCATGCAATCGGGGCGCGTGCCAATTACCAAACCTATAACGCCGGGATAAGAAATAGCCTCTTCATATAGCCTTTTCAGCGTTGGAAGATCTGCGTAAGTGTTGCTATACGGCTGGAAGTAAACCAGGTACTGCTGCGCACGCCGGTAGCGCACTTCGTGAAATGCGATCCCCTTGGAAATCTGGAAATGCAGCGGTTCACGAGGATGACAATAAGAGGGATTGAAAGCGTCGTTGTCGCAAAAAGTGCAACCGCCGGTTCCCTTAGTCCCATCACGATTCGGACAGGTAAATCCGGCATCTACAACTACTTTCTGGATTCGACCGCCAAATGTCTTTCGGATATATTCGGTATAGGAATTAAACCGCCGCCGGTGTCCCCATTGAAAATCCATAAAATCCAAATTTCTAATATTCTAATATTCTAATATTCTTTATTCTATTATTCTATTATTCTATTGTTCAAAAAAAATCCGGCGAAGTTCATCAGCTTCGCCGGACAAAGATAACAAGATAACTATAAAAATCTACTTGGTCACATTTTCCAACCGTTTCATAATCGAGAAGATAAATGCAGCGGCAAGCAGACAACACACTACAAAGATCAGCCATGCCTGCCAGAGTTCGAGACGGGAATAAGCAATAGTACCAACAAAAAGCAATGAGTTACCAACAGCGGTGGCAGCAAGCCATCCGCCTTGCATAAGTCCCTGGAAACGTGGCGGCGCAACCTTCGATACAAATGAAAGTCCCATCGGGCTAAGGAAAAGTTCGGCAAAAGTAAGCACAAGGTAGGTACTTATCAGCCAGTACGGAGAAACGCGGTCGGGAGCAGGATCGCCTTGCAGTTCAGCCGGGGAAATCAGTCCGAAAGAGGTGAACATGATCAGCACAAATCCAATTGCAGCCAGGATCATACCTATCCCGATCTTTCTGGGTGTAGATGGTTCAAAGTTGCGTTTCCTCATGAAGGCGAAAAGACCAACAACGACCGGGGTCAAAAAGACAATCATAATGGGGTTGAACTGCTGGAATATCTCAGGTTCAATAGTATTGGCCGCAGTAAATGTTGAATAGAAATAGTATAGCAATCCAGCTCCGGCAATCAGTAAAATTCCTCCAATTCCCCGGTTCAGAGGTTTTGTCTCTTTCCTGGTCAGCATCGAAATTCCAAAGAGCCCGGCGATAAGGGATAGAAATGCCGGTAGATAGAAGAAGATGTAAGTAAACGGTCCAACAGTTTTATCGGTGTAATCCCTTGCAAAAAGAGTGAGAGTCAAACCATTCTGATGGAACGACATCCAGAAGAATATTACCACGATGAAAACGAGTCCAAGCGCAATCAATCGTTTTTTCTCTTCCACCCAAGGCATTTGAATTAATGAAGCATCCTTCTTTACCATTGCTTTCCGGTCGGGCAAATGCGATTTGAAAATCAAATAAATTACAAGTGATATGATCATTGCGATTGCGGCAACACCAAAAGCATAATTATAGCCGGTTGAAAAAACCTGAATATAGTCAGCGGCAAATGCCTTAAGATTATCTACAGGAATTCCCGAAACCGTGGCTTTGTTGGCAAGTTCCTGCAATTTGGAAGTATCTGGCAAAGTACCGCCAATTATCCTGTGACATAAGGCTGGTAAATCAGGATCGTAGTTGAAGCCATGCGAATGAAGCCACCATGAACGAACACCGCGGGCAGCGCTGGGCGCAAAGAAAGCCCCAATGTTGATACCCATGTAGAACACGCTGTATGCCGAATCCCTGAGTTTGGCATATTTCTCATTGTCATACATCTGGCCTACCAAAGCCTGTAGGTTTCCTTTAAACAAACCATTCCCGAAGGCAATTGTGAAAAGTCCGAGAAGCGTAAACGGCAGTCCCATCCCTGGAATTGCCATCAGCAGATAACCCACAAACATCACAGCCTGTCCTACCATGATAGTACCTTTGTAGTTTTGGGATCGGTCGGCGATATACCCGCCAAATAGCGCCAGGGCATAAATGGAGAAGTAAAACACACTGTAGATGTAACCCGCATTTTCAGTGGTAAGGTTAAATTTTGCCTGTAAAAACAGCACCAGAATAGCCATCATGGTATAGAACCCGAAGCGCTCACCCATGTTCGCAAAAAATGCTACATAAAGTCCTTTAGGATGTCCTTTAAACATAAAACGTAAATTATTGGTGGATACTTATTGAATTGTGACGGATATTGGTTGCAAAAATAATCAAATTTGCATACCAATCAAGCTATCATAATCAGATACAGTTTTTTACATATTGTTTTGTAATGATGTAATAATTTGTTGGTTGCATCGTCTAACTTGCCGTATGA
>JAPLDO010000203.1 GCA_026391715.1 Bacteroidota bacterium | reverse complement strand
GAGTACTGCTTATAAGGCTTCTGTGATGACCTTCGATTCTGTTTTCACTTCGATCAGCGAACCCCGCAAGCAGGAACCAGCCATTTTCCCAAACCCGGCAACCCGCTTAATAACCGTTGATTTTCCAAATATACCATCGGGAACCGGCGCTATTGAAATAATGGACATCCGAGGTGCCATCTTTTATCAAAAACCTGTAACAGGCAGCAGAACAACCGTAAATGTTGAAAATTATCCTGCCGGAATCTATCTGGTCAGGGTTACAACTGCGAAATCAAGTTTCACCGGGAAGTTTTGGAAGGAGTAGTGGAGGTTGGAAGGCAATCGACTCGAAGTACGGAGTACGAACGACGAAGTACGAAGACCACCACCATTAAAAAAATGACACAAACAAAAACTAACTTGAGTAAATTAGGGGCCCTGAGAACATAAGCCAACCTCACTTTGAGGCTCAGACCTCTTTACGAAGAGTGGTTTTGTTTGCCGATGACACGTTCCCTGGTTCTTAGAAACCATATGAAAGTTTATGCAACGTTACAAGCGACACCATGCAAACAGTCTCAGGATGTTTAACCCTTAAAATACTGTAAACGTATGGCAAAAAAAGCAAAAAAAATCAAGAATGGCAACCGTAGTGAACTACTGGTTGTAAACCCGAATGCCGCAGGCATCGATGTGGCAAGCACAGAATACCAGGTTTGTGTCCCGGAAGACAGGGATTGCGAGCCCAATCGTCGGTTTGAAGCTTTTACCTGTGACCTGCATTCTATCGCAGCCTGGCTAAAAGAATGCAAAATAGAAACGGTGGCCATGGAAGCCACAGGTATTTACTGGGTACAGGTCTTCATGGTTTTACAGGAATATGGGTTTGATGTGGTTCTTTGCAATGCCAAACATGTTAAAAACATTGGCGAAAAGAAAACGGATTTCGTTGATGCCAGCTGGATACAGGTTTTGCACACCTATGGCCTGCTGAAGGAAAGTTTTCAACCAGACAACCAGATTCGGCAGTTAAAAGATTTGATGCGGCAACGTGAACGGCTTATTCAGCGGTGTAGCCAGGACCTGCTTAGGATCCAAAAGGCCCTTGAGATGATGAACATCAAAGCCCACAAGGTGTTAAGCGATATAAAAGGCAAGTCGGGCATAAGCATTCTTAAAGCAATTATTGCAGGTGAACGCAGTCCCAATGTTTTGGCCGACCTGGTTGATTCCCGCGTTAAGGCGACCCGTGGGGAGATTGTCAAATCTTTGGAAGGAAACTGGAATGATGCCCAGCTATTGGTCATGAAACAAAACTATGACGCCTATTGTTTTGCATTAAAACAGCAGGACGAACTGGATCGTTCCATTGAACATTCATTGCAATCATATTCACAGACTATGGGAAAAGCCAATTCCGACAAGCCCATTGAAAGATCCTCGAAAAAACAACAAGGGATCGGCAATGGGTTTCATTTTGATGCTGAAAAATACAGCAACGATATTTTGGGCGTCAACATCACACGTATCCCGGGGATAAGTTCATTGACAGCCGTAAAAATAATCAGCGAGTTAGGGAGTGATTTTACTAAAAAATTCGAGAGTTTTAAGCATTTCTGCTCCTGGGCCAATGTTGTCCCAAACAACCGAATCTCAGGAGGGAAAATCCTCTCGTCAACTGTTCCCAAAAGAAAAAACTTCGTTGGCCAGGCTTTCAGGGTTGCGGCAAATACCCTCAGCCACAGCAAAGGTTATTTGGGGGACTATTTTCGACGGATGAGATCAAGGCTTGGTTATAACCAGGCAATTATTGCCGTTGCCCATAAATTGGCAAGGATAGTGTTTAAAATGGTCAGCGTTGGGGTGGAATATGATGAATCTATCGACCGTGAAAAAAACTATAACCTCCTCACTTTGAAAAGAAACTCGTTACAAAAAAGATTGGCAAAGTTAGAAAAAGAGATTAGTTTATCAGCTTGTTATTCAGACAATATGGTTTTAGTTAGATGAAAGTGAGCGGGAGACGTTTTACCGTTTTACCACTTTCCCGTTCTACACCTTCCCGTTTTACCACTTTTTTCATAGTTTCCCAGAACGAAGGCCCGTAAACGGAGCATTCTACCCATAGCAGCGCTAAAGTTGGTGTCGGAACCGGTCACCAACTTTTTTTTCTTTCCTGCGGATATCCAATGCTTTAGCCAACTTTTTTTCCGGCAACTTGTACGGAATTCCGACATTTTTTTTCCGAAAACAGTATTTGCTTTCCAAAATTTT
>JAPLDO010000047.1 GCA_026391715.1 Bacteroidota bacterium | reverse complement strand
TGAGAGAGCTTTGCAATTTCTGACAGTTTGAAACTGAATTTTACGATTGATAAATTCGCGACCTGGGTGCCTTTTCCGATGTAATTTTTTTCAAAAGTTTTCATAATTGAGATTTTTTAGGGTTAAATTATGTGCATGAATATTAAATCTCATGGAGGGGAAGTCAAGGAGGAATTGGAATACCGCAATAAAATGAAGATATGCCGAGAAAATCCTTTACTTACCTGTTTCCGGAATGAGATTATTCCTTTGCATAGAAATTTCACACTTTTTCATCTCAATCATGCAAACATGTAGAAAAACACATCGGAAATGTACCGTCGCTGAATTAATTGAGAAAGTCGGTAGAAAACTGGAGGGGAAAGGAATTCAGGCAACTGGTGAGGAGCATCATTTTTGTGAAGGGAATATTCAGCAGGTTTTCAAGGGATTAGAATGGGAAAAAATTATGAAGCAGGAATTACAGATATGGAGAAATTGCCGAGAATCCTCCTAATTGAACGACAGTGATAGTGAGAAAATATTTCCAGCTAAATTAGTTGCGCATAGATGTTAATTCATTGTACGATAGGTTCTAGGGCATTCCATCATTTGCTTTATGAGCTTGTAACATTATTCATTATTTCGACAGGAATATGTTTTTCTATACAATATTTTAAATGTGTCAACTCGATTAATCGCTTTGAAAAATGTTTGACTAGCGTTTGTTTGTAACTTCAAAAATTTAACACCTACCATAACAGGATGTATCCATTTTTGATGCTCATCTGACCTATTAGACTGCTCATGTTTTTCTTAAAAAATCCAACTGCTACACGGTGGTTATTAAATGGTTAAACCTGCCTACCGGCAGACTGGTTGTTAAAAAGCCCGAACAGCACGCACATAGGCCGTGGCGCCCTTAGTGCCGTTGTTCTGAAGTCCATCGGCGAAGGCCTGGTACCATGCATTGTTAGCGCTGTACTGGGAGGAACTCCAAAAGTAGTTACTGGCAAAACCGCCAATTGCATCTTTTTGCAGGTACATCTGGTTCAGTTCGTCTTTCGATGGCAAAAACCAGTCGCTGTATCCATTCAGCACGAGATTATCGCAAATGCGGGCTGCGATGCCCGCCATGCTGCAACCATTTACAATAAGCGTGGTATTGGCTTGTCCCGTGCCAATGGCGGTCGAGGTGCCAATTGTGGTACCGGAACAGCCCCATGGCGCTCCCGTACTTTGGTCAGTCGTTGCTGAAATCAGCCCATGCTGCCCTGTACCATCAACATAGAAGATAATTCCACCGCCGTAACTTTGACCAATCGCAAATGGAACAGAAGCGCCACCACCAACCATATTCGTCCAGGTAGTTCCGTTATATACCTGCAATTCACCAGATGCACAATTACTGCACCAGACGATGAGACCTGCAGGTGCTCCAGTAATGGCATTTCGCTCTGTATATGTCATCCGCGGGGGCAAAAAACCTTTGGATGTGCTGCTTACATCGAGCATGGCGCTCCCGTCAGGGCTTGAACCATCGTTGTTGATGCCCATGTTTTGGGCAAAAATACTGAAACCAAAAAACATCATCAGGAATGTTATGTAAAGAGTTTTCATTTTCATTGTTTTAGGTGTTCATTTCTACTTTCTCTGTTTCCTGTTCGGAAATAAATAAGCATATTATGGTTCTTTGTCAAAAAGCCCGAACAGCACGTACAAGGTAAGTGGGTTGTGTCTTAATGTTGGCACCCGAATCGCCATTGGCGAAGCTCTGGTACCACGCGTTGTTAGCGCTGTACTGGGAGGAACTCCAATAGAGGTCACTAGCAAAACCGCCAATTGCATCTTTATGCAGGTACATCTGGTTCAGTTCGTCTTTCGATGGCAAAAACCAGTCACTGTATCCATTCAGCACGAGATCATCGCAAATGCGCGCTGCGATACCCGCAGCGCTGCAACCATTAACAATAAGCGTGGTATTGGCTTGTCCCGTGCCAATGGCGGTCGAGGTGCCAATTGTGGTACCGTTACTGCCCCATTGCGCTCCCGTACTTTGGTCAGTCGTTGCTGAAATCAGCCCATGCAGCCCTGTACCATCAATATAGAAGATAATTCCACCGCCGTAACTTTGGCCAATCACAAATGGAAGAGAAGCGCCACCACCAACCATATTCGTCCAGGTAGTTCCGTTATATACCTGCAATTCACCGGAAGTTCCACAATTGCTGCACCATACGATCAGGCCAGCGGCCGGGCTTGCAATGGCAACCCTTTGTGCGTAAGTCATTCGTGGAGGTAAAAACCCTTTGGTTGCAGATTTGACATCCAGCATGGCTTTGCTGTCAGGGCTTGAGCCATCGTCGTTAATCCCCACGTTCTGGGCAAACATACCGAAACCAACAAACATCATCAGGAATGTTATGTAAAGAGTTTTCATTTTCATTGTTTTCATTTTTTCGATTTTTTTAGTGATGATTTGAATGTTTAATCTTTCTGACTCTTAAACTCAATGGCTTTCATCCTTTTAATCTCCTTAAGCCCTTAGGCGGCTGCGAGTGCCAACAGAATTCCTGTGCCTGGCCCTATTGGAGACCCTGCCGGCGATTGATTTCCTTTTGCTGTCGGATCGGATGGCGGATACGGGGGTTGCTGGGCACTAACTCCGATGGAAAATAAAATTCCAAATATCACGGTGAGTAAAATTGCTTTCATCCTTTTCATATTTATATCTCTATTTAATAAATATTTTCTCTGTAATTACCTTTTGACCAGTGGTCTGACGCACCAGATAGTAACCGGCAGGGGCGTCTAATGTTAACTTATACAATGGTTCATTGTGCGTTTTTCCATCCGCCATTTTCTGACCGATCATGTTAAAGACCTCCAATGTTGATTCACCCGGATCAATGATAAAAAGCATATTATCATAACTATAGATGCCACGGCTTTTTCCGGCCTGGTTTTCAATGCCCAGGGGTTTGAATGTAAGCAGGAACCGCGCGGGATCGTCACCGTTTACAGATGTGAAGGAATAAACCGGATTTTCACTCAGGTTTTGTGTCTTGTTGCTTTTCAGATCAGTAAGATAAACCTGCGCGGAGGCGATCTCAATCTTCACTGCCTCAATTGTATAATCCGATCCCTCTGTTTTGATAAAGCCCAATGGAATTGCGCTTTGACTATCAATATTGGGCAATACATTCGTGGAGAGGTTTTCCCCCCCTTCAATCGAATAGAATTGCGGGGCATATCCTGCCAGGAAGTACGCATCGAAATCAGCATCATAGCCAATGGTGGCTTCAGGGTTAAAACAAATCACACTCTCCTGGAATGTTTGACCGGAAATATCATTGGCTTTCAGTTTTATTTGCGGTTCGCCCGAAGATTTGTACCATGCCTGGCTGTCGTGGGTGCGCGCTGAAGCGGGTATGGTCACTGTTCCCGGATCAGTGGTTACCTGTACCATGAAACCTTGTGTGGCCGGGATGATTTCGCCCGGGTTAATATCCGTATAACTGGCTCCGTTTCCGTTCCATATTTTTGCCACTGCGCCAATGTTGGTCAGCGACCAGCCGGTATACCAGGTAATGGCGCTGGAAAAGGGATTGCCAATCAGGTTCCAGCCGGAATAGGCTGTAGTGCTTTTGGTCAATCCGCTTTTTATCACTTCGGAAACATTTATTATCCCGGTAAAGTTCCGGGTCGCATCGTCGGGATAACTTACCAGATATCCTTTCCCAACGATAAAACTGGGTTCAAAATTGTTGGGCCAGTTACCCGCTGCTTCTTTCGTATTGATCCAGAGCGTTGAAGGTTCATCCCATGAAAAGAAATCCTGAGCGCCGGAGCCTGGCGGGCGTGGGACAAAATCCGGCTGGATCGACTGCGATTCAACAGGGGAAGAGAGAAAATGCCAGCCATCAAGATTGTTGGTATGTTTGGCGATATAACGCTGCACTGTTCCATTCACTCCGGTTGTGCCGTGGATTAAAGAGCCGCTTCCGGTGGCATCGCTCAGCACGATCAATCCGGCATTTCCGGCCAAATTGGTAAGTGTGCCGGTCACCGATAAATAATTCAATGACGGAATCTGAATTGAAGCATTATTGGAAATAGTTAGATTTGCCATCGTAGCAGGATGGGCGGCATTCTGGCTGGTAAGGGTAACGGAACCATTTTCAACCACCCAGTAGCTGCTCGTTTCGCTGACAATGCGGGCGCCGGAAACTACTTTTATCACCCCTTGTGCAAAGGCTGAAAATTGGATGAATACTGGTAAGATCAATACCAATAGTCGGATCATTGGTTTTTTCTTTTTCATTTTTTCAGGATTTAAGTTGAATACATAATGATTTTTTTAAAAAGCCCTCACAGCGCGATCGGAATTGACCTGTAGTTGTGATTGGTCTTTTCCCGTTTGATTCGATAAAAATAATGAATAGCTAAGGTCAATATCCGGCCTGAAGAAAGTATGAGCCTCCTTTTTGTACTGTTTTTGAAAAACGGTACAAATTTGCATAGGTTGGAGACTATCAGGTGAATTGAGTCGCCAAAGCCCCGGGTGAAGTTCCTTCAGCTTTTTTAAAGGCGGTAAAAAAGGTGTTTCGCGATGAAAATCCTGACAACAGTCCGATCGCCTCCAGGGTAAGTTCATTGGCCTTCCCCTCTTTGATGAGGTTTTTGGCATGGTTTATTCGCCAATCATTCCGGAAATCATTAAAGGACTGTTTTTTTACTTCCCTGAAATAATAGGCTAGATGGTGAGCAGGTATTTTAATAAGTTTCGAAAGGGAAGCAAGGTTGCACTCGGGTTGAAGATAGGGTTGAAGTTCTTTCATGCAGGCATCTGCTTTCTGCCCGATGCGAAAAAGGTAATCAGGCTCAAAATTCAACATGTTCTTTTTTGTATCTCCAGGCAGCGAATCCGATGCTGTTCCAACAGGCTTCCAGGATACAATTGTTGCAGGAAACCGGGGCAATCCGTATAAAATGCCGGGAAAAAAGAACGGTAAGGTAAGCAAACCTGAAAGTCCTAATCCCGATAGTATCTGCAAAAGATTAAAAGTGAAAAAATATTTTAGATCCTTATTTGAAATGGATTCCAACGAGACCATCATATAACTGACAATCAGCACAAATAAAAAACCCAGCAGGTAATACAGCCATTGGGTCACATAATGTTGTTGAGAAAGAACCTGCGATTTTCCCTTTTGTTTAATATACTTGAGAAATATTCTGGCTGCCCAACCTGTATAAGCCAGGATTAAAACCGGGCGGCTGAGAAAAATCACCTCATTTGGGAAAAATTGCTGCAAAAATGTAGCTTTATATTCTACTATGTAACCCGGATTTTCAACCAGCTTTGTTGCAATGAGGACCTTGTGCGACCACGGGCTGAAAATGTGCGGGAAAGCTGCAATCAGGAATATAAGCGCAGGCAGCAAGTGAAATGCGTCTCTCGCTTTCAGGCGTGACTGGTCTGTTAAAATGCTACGCACATACAGGTACAGCGCAGGCCCTGTGAGATATGTGAGAAAAGCGATATTGACAAAAACGATGCTGACAAGACCGACCGATTTTGAATAGAATAAGGAATACTGAATGAAGCCATAAAGACTTATCAGTAAAAAAAAAGCACCCAGGTAAATGGAAGATGGATATTTCCTTGCATTGAAATACAACAAGATTACCGAGAGAAAAATACCCAGAAGTGACAGGAATAAAAGCATCGTTGCAGATTTCAGGGCAAAACTACACATTTATCCGTTTTGCCACCAAGCACGCGAAAAAATTGGAATACAATTAATGAGATCCTTTATTGACAAGGGATTTAACAATGCATAAGCTAAGATTATCAGTGCAATCTTAAACAAGCTATAAGCTTTGCCGCGTATATACCTTGGTCAGATAAAAACTTACCATTACCGATATAGTATGAGTATAAAAGCCCCGGTTTCCCGGGGCCAAAAATCACATGGTACCCTCATTAGCAAAGGAATAATAAACATCATGGGCAACAATTATATGATCCAGAACAGATATTTCAAGCAAGGCGCCGGAAATTCCGCCTTCGGAAACCTTCACCGTCTTCATGATCTTGTTTGCCCGGTTGAGCAGCAGCATCCAGAATTCTTCATAAGGCAGCTCGCCCATCAGGGAATGGAAAACAGTGTAGGCATCCTTGCTGCTTGAGATTTTCGGTTTGATAACTATTTCGCAGGCATTTCTTCTGCGCGAGAGCGCGAACATAGATGCAATCTGACAGGCTTACAGCGCCTTTGAGCAGTATTTTTTCGATTGGGATATCATCTTCTGCCCAGAATTGCATCGGGATTCTGTTTTCGTAGGAATTTTCCATTCCCATGCCATGTTCTGAATTTAAAATTGTTGCTTTCATCTGATTTGTTTTATGCAGCGGGTTGGCTGCGGTTAGTACTGGAAATTTTTCATCCAATACAGGGGAGAAATAAATAATATCAAGGGTGTTGGTCAGATTGCTTTTCCAATCTGAATACACTGAAAGCGACCGTTTCTTGTCGCCCTTGACAGTTTTGTTTTCCCGTAGGTAACTTTGCAAAAATTTCGAGTAATACTCTTTCAACCATTTGAAAAGCATTGGCTCTTACTCATAATCCGGAGGTTTTGGATTTCTTATTTGCCGAGCTTTTTTCTTTGTCCCGGTTACTCAAAGAAAAAAGCTGTTCCAGAGGAGACAACAAAAAAGAGAGCCGGAATTTCTCCCGGCTCTGTTATGATTAACATTTTTCAATCAAATCAGCAAGCACTTCGCCATGACATGACAACGGATAAAACTACTTCAGGAGATAAAATCATGTTCTCTTCCCTGTATGGTTATAATATTTACCAACTATTCATCAGAAGAGTTTAAAGCAAACTGCCTTGAAAACGGAGCAGACTATTTCTTCGATAAAGGTAAAACATACTTAGAACTTCTCGAAATAATCAGAAGTCAGGCCAAACAGATTGAAGAACCATAAAAAGTCTATGTGAGAGATGTCAGTTAGTTAAGCACTTACCACTATCCAAGGGATTTCGGATTTTCCTTCCGGTGTTTAAAAAATTAGATTGTTGTTCGATGGCCGGGAAGTTACCCGGGTTAATTCCTTCCAATCCGTTCTCAGGGAACCGTCTTACCTTGCTTTTCTAAATGAATTCCATTAAAACACCCTTGTATTTCAAAGAGGTTGATGCAGCTACTATTGAAGCCTCAACCATAGCGCCAGTTTGCTGTCCTGGAAGATCGGTTCCTGCAAATTATATTCATGGAACGACCGACCCACTCGTTCTTTTTACCGGCGGACATAGGACCGCAGGAGGAACCGCAGGCGGCTTTGTTTTACAAAAAGGGAAATGCAACATTAGTACCTGAGAACATTTTATCCGCGATGAGGGAAAGCTCGGTTTCCTCAAATAATATTTTGAAGGATGTTTGTGCCTTTTTTGCCCTGAAGTCGGATTAACCGCAGGTTCAAGATGGGCTGGGATAGCACGCATAATTCTGAGCCGGATATTGGAATATAGCATCGCTGTTATTCAGTGTTTCACATTCTCAAACTGCCACTTAAAGGATTCATTCATTCAGAAAAATTTGAATGGCTGTGTCTCTTTGAAATTCGCAGAAGACTCACCTGAATAGATTTCATTCTTTTCCAGACTAAGTTTCCTGACCTTCGCCTTTTCACTGAAATCAATTTTACTGAATTCCACCCATGTCACATTGGGATTTAATACATTGTCGAAGTAATAAATAAGATTTTTCTGGTCGGAAACGGTCCTCCACTTTGTTGAAGCAATATTGGGTTCGGTTTCAGATGAAATGCCCCATGGAACAGAACAATTTCTGATCACGCTGAATATACCTGCAGTTGCTACTCTTGTACTGTCTGTTTTCGGAATAGCCCCAATGTAGTAAGAAGCTCTGACGAATCTGTCTGCAGCCCTGTTTGTTCCCGGCAACATGATGGTCCCGGGAATTCCTTTCCAGTAGGTCCCTAAGGCCAATTGCTCTTCAAAAACAGGCGAATTGGTCATCGTTGTATATTTCCTGTCGTGATGGATGACCAGTTTGCCATTGATATATTCAAAAATAGCGTTATCTCCGCTTGCATCGGAAACTGACAAATGGACGGTTGCAAAAAGATCTGTTCCGGGAATATTGGCCGATACAACTACAAAATCATTCCTGTTGTAAGCATCAACCACTTCGGAAACTGTTGCAAAATTGTCCAGCGCATATTGCATCCAAAGGGAAACAGACAGGCCCTTCTGATTGCCATTTTTTTCAAACGCCGGATAAACGGCCTCAGCCAGCCATAAGAGATTCCCCACCAAGCCCTTTTCGTTCATGCCATCACAGGAAGCCCGATCCCATGTACTGGTGATGACACTTCCATACTTAGATTTCCAGATGATGGAATTACTTCCAACTTCTCCATTCCGTTCAAGACCTCTGGGAAAAATCCATAAATTGGCCGGAATGTCGCCCGTCCAATCCATGGAACGGGCAGTAAGTATCATGCCGTTTGGCCCCTGATAAACCACTCTTGAACAGGCATCTGCTTTTTGGCTGAGGGACTGAATACTCAGAAAAGCTAAAATCAGCAGCACTTTTTTTGTTGTTTTCATTTTCATAATCGTTAGATTAATAATTTTTTAATTCTGGTCCGGCAAGTTCGTATCCATGTTATAATAGAATCTGCGCAAAAGTATTTTCCGTCGTAATTTTCTGCAAATATTACTTGTCCCGATTGCCCAAACGGGAGGAATATGTTCTCCCCGCCGGTCATTTAGCTGGGCCCCGGTTATGCAGCATCGATTTGTTATGGCTCATTCGGTGATGCTGTCGACCCATTTTTTTATCACCGGAACAACAGTAAAGCCAGTTGGTATGGATAACAAACATCCGACTGTGAAGTCATGGAACCATTTAGCAAAAAAACCACTGTGCAACCCTTCACGTATCAAAGAAATCCCGAAACTCATTACTGCGGTCATGCAGATGGAAATCAATACCACAAATAAAACGGATCCCTGTGTTTTTGATAATCTGATTTTCTTCGTCATTTTTTGATTCTGTTCCGGCAAGTTCGTTCTCATGTTGGAATACAATCTGCGCAAAAGTATTGTAATTCGTAATTATATGCAAACCTTACTTGTCAAGATTGCCCAAACGGGAGCATCCCAGTTTCTTCAGCATCATAGGTCATAATACAATTACCTACATATCTCGCGAGATTTACTGGAACTGCATTACCTATAATTTGCTCCAAAGCTGTTTTATTCAGACCCTGCCATTTAAATGATTTTGGAAAAGTTTGAATATATGAACGTTCTACTGACGTAAGTGGCCTTACATTTCCAAGGTTTCCTGTTGAGTCTCCTGGATGCGGAGTATAAGCAGGTGGAATTGGTCTATTAACACCGCGAATGGTTGGGCTAGGCTCATCAATACTAAAAATCCCACGCCTAGCATAACTTCTGGCGTGTCTGTAGTAATTTTCTATGCCCAAATCGTTACCCATATAATCACGGATCGTCAAACTTTCTTTCGACAGGCCATTCAAAATTTTTTGTTTCAGAAAATTATCAAAAGTATCCAACTGTCCAATTAAAAACATCCTTTTTCTTTTTTGTGGGACGCCACATTTGCTGGCGTCTAAAACTATTTCAGTTAAGCCATATCCAGCGTTTCTGAAAATTTCTTTTGCCTTGGAAAAAACGATTGTTTTATTAATCCTTTCAACGTTTTCCATCACGAACCATCGAGGATTAATTCCGGTTGTATAGGTTAATTTCTGGAAAATATCCTTGGAATCAAAATTACCCCTAACATAAAATTCATTTAACATGAAAAATAGTTGGATTAAAGCTCGTGTTGGTCTTGAAACCTGAACAGTTGGGTCAAGTGGAACTTTTGAAGATTCACTGATAAACAATTTTGTAAATGCTAAATCCGACCAAACAAAAACATCCAGACAATTATCTGCTAAAACAGGTCGCTTTCCTAATGTTTTCCAGATAGGCTGAATAATTGCTGGTTTTTGATTGTATAGGTTATCAGCAATTAAAGCGCTCATTATAGACCAAATTTCTCCAATTCTAGGATTTGCCTGTGCCGCCTCCGTGTAGCTGGATATATTGCCAAACCCGTTTGCCCCAAAATATTTCCTCAGATCCTTTCTATTATCTTTATATATTGATGCTAGACTGCAAGCTAAGAAATGTATTGATGGCATTCTAATCACAATTTCGCTTCCATATTTATCCTCACTTAAATTATGGGTACTCTCATCTGGCAATGTCGTAAGCTTAAACTCATAACCTGCAAGTATTTCTGAGTATTATAGTTCATTAACATCAAATCCACACTTCAAATAAACGGGATTTTTACCAACGCTATCCATGTAGGCGATGAGGGATGCAGGGAAAGTTGAATTAAATTTGTTTTTACCCCAACTGTCTGGTTTTGAAATATTCCTATTGGAATGCGCTATTCCAAATAACGATGGTTTTTGTTCCATTTTAAAACACAATTACTGCTTTACAAATCTTTGTCAAAGATAGCTCATTCTGGCTAAATTTCGTTGATCAAGGTGGAGCTATATCGAAACTATTTTGAATTATACGATAAAAAAAGTCCCGGTTTCCCGGGACTAAAAAATCACCTGGCGACTTCATCAGCGAAGGAATAAAGTAGGTATCATGGGCAACAATGATATGTCAGGAAGCATGTTTAGCCTGGAGAAAAAAATCAGTAATTCTCAGTGGTTTCATCAATGCGATTATTCTTTGGCTTCACTCAGGGCTTGCGATTCAATGTCAGAATCCATGTAGAAAAACGCATCGGAAATGTGCCGTAATGTGATAGCCCGTTTAATTTCTGTTATGCTAATAATATTTCTGCCGGAATTTTTAAACCCTTGTATAAGGATTTAACCATTTTCAATGTTAATTGTCTCTTTCGACCTAATATCTCGCTCACTCTGCTTTGGCTACCAATATATTTCGCCATATCAGATTTGGTCATATTCATTTGCTCCATTCTGAAAATAATAGCGTCAACCGGGTCTGGGGGCAGAATCGGAAAATGTTTTATTTCGTATGCTTCAACTATCGTACAGAGTAAATCTAACTCGTCTCCATTTGCGCTGTTTTTTTTAGCTCCCCACAACTTCTCAATTCTTTGAATTGCCCGGTTGTAATCATTTTCTGTTTTTATTGGTCTTATTTCCATCTTCAGATCGTTTTAGCGTCAATATTATCATATAGCCTGTGCGTACCGATAAATCGGATAAAGATTATTTGAAATTCATAGTCAATTAAAACAACAAGTCGGTAGGAATTACCTTTGATATTAAACACTATTCGTCCTTCTCCTGCTATACTTGCATTTGTGTATTGCTGTTTAAGTTCGTTTGAATTTCTCCAGTTTGAGCCTTTTACATCATAATACCATGCTCGTAATGACACTTCCGAATCAGAATATTCAGGTCGTTCCCAAAATTCCCGAAGTGATTTGAATGCAATAATTCTCATTTAACAAAAGTACAATAAATCATTCTATTTACCAAATTGGGAAGTCGAATGTAGGGGAAAGAGCATAAAAGCCCTGGTTTCCCGGGACTAAAAAATTACATGGCGCCTTCATCTGCGAAGGAATAAAAAACATCATGGGCAACAATTATGTGATCAAGAACAGATATTTCAAGCAATGCGCCGGAAATTCCGCCTTCGGAAACCTTCACCGTTTTCATGATCTTGTTCGCCCGGTTGAGCAGCAGCATCCAGAATTCTTCATAAGGCAGCTCGCCCATCAGGGAGTGAAAAATTGTATAAGCATCCTGGCTTCGGGAAATTTTAGTGTCTTAATTTTGAAACTGATGTTTTGTTTGGTATATAAAAAGCAAACACAAATCCCTAAATTTCAAATGGTAAGAATAGGATTTATCAGTCTTGTTTTTGAATTTTAAAATTTTAAAGTTTTCGAATTTATTTGTGTTTTGTTTATTGTTCTTTGTCATTTCTGGTTTTTCGGCACTGGAAATTTTGCTTCCAATACCGGGGATAAAGAAATAATGTCAAGGGTGTTGGTCAGATTGATTTTCCAATCTGAATACACTGAAAGCGACCGTTTCTTGTCGCCCTTGACAGTTTTATTTTCCCACAGGTAACTTTGCAATAATTTCGAGTAATACTCTTTCAACCATTTGAAAAGCATTGGCTTGTTTAAAGAATAAGCGACTCGATCGGAAACAAAAAAAAGAGCCTTGATTTCAATGCTCTTTTTTGGCGGCATTACCCATCGGCAGATGCGTAAACATCTCCTCGCAGCTTTCGATAAGGATTACATTCTCGACCCTCACGGCAATGCCAAAAAAAAGGAGACAGCCCCTGTAAGAAAATGCTTTCTACATAGCCTAAAAGATTGACCTCCTGTTTGAAGGGTAGTATCCGGAATAGGCGTGGCAAAGGTTTTCGGTTTATTACACTGGTTTAGAATTAGCGGGAGAAAGCATAGTTAGTCGCTCCCTTTTAGTGGATGGATTTAGGCTGGGGCGTGAAGTGGAAAAAATGGTTTTTCAGAGTAGTCTCAATACTCAATATCCAGATCAAGCGTTTCACGCAAAGTGCGCAGATTTGGATTCTTTTCCGACATCAACTCGAATTTCTCCCTATCGGTATAAGGTTTGCGGGTAATAAGCGCCTCGGCGAGTTTGGTCTGTAGCCTGATTTGATAATTATTCAGCCGGTTTCTTAGAAATTCCATCATTTCTGTTTTATGAACCGTTAGCTCCTCTTCTATTAATTTGTTGTCGAGGGTAAAGGAGACAACCCAGTTGTCTATCAAAGCCGGTCGGGAACTTTTTAACGTGGAATAGAGATGCGGAAACTGGTTCTTTAATTTTTCCGCAAACTCATCCCATGCAAGGGTTAAATCCGGTTGGGTGAAAGGCGTCGCGGTTTCATACCTCGAACTGTTTTCCTCCGTTGTGAGTGGAGCTGTTCCGGCTGTTGGTTGCGGTTTGTTGATGGATGTAGGACTATCATACTTGTGCTGAATGTCGCGCATTTTTACCGGTTCAACAATTTTTTTTTCCGGAGTTGCGGTAGCCGCCGGTGGGGCAGACTGGCGATTAACTTCGGTAGTTTGCGATGAAGTCGGTAAATGGGATGGATTTTGTGCGGCGATTCCGGGTTTTACAGCTTCTTGCTGCATGAAGATCGAGCACATCTGCATTAACGAAATTTCGAGATGGAGTCGCTTGCTATTGCTCGTTTTGTAGTTAAGATCGCAACGGTTGTTGATGTCAAGCGCTTTCAGCAGAAACTGAACCGAGCACCTTGCCGATTGTCCCAGGTATTGATTTCGAATTGACGGCGCAGTTTAAAGCAATTTCACAGTTGATGGGTCTTTGCAAACCAGCATGTTACGCAAATGTTCCCCGAATCCAATCAAAAAATGCTGCCCCTCAAAGCCTTTATCAATTATCTCATTAATAGTTAAAAGCGTTCCTGCTGTATCCCCCTGAAGAATCTGGTCGGTAATCTTGAAAAAATATTCATAATCGAGAACATTGAGGTTTTCAAGAACAGTTTCGTAGATGAGCGAGTCGCCTGCAAAACTGACCAGTTGGTCAAAAATGGAGAGCGCGTCGCGCATCGCGCCGTCAGCCTTCCGGGCAATTACATGCCTCGCATTATCATCAATTGTTATATTTTCCTTTTCGGCGACAAATTGAAGGTGACTGGCAATATCATCAACGGTAATTCGCTTGAAATCAAAAATCTGGCACCTCGAAAGAATCGTAGGAATGATTTTATGTTTTTCAGTGGTAGCGAGGATAAATTTTGCATAAGAAGGCGGTTCCTCCAGTGTTTTCAGGAAAGCATTAAAGGCGGCTGCCGACAGCATGTGAACTTCATCAATGATGTAAACCTTGTAGTTTCCCATCTGCGGCGGAATCCTAACCTGATCAACCAATGTGCGGATATCGTCGACAGAATTGTTGGAAGCGCCATCAAGTTCATAAATATTAAATGAAGCATTTTGGTTGAAGGAAACGCAGGATGGACATTGATCACAAGCCTCAATGGCAGGTGATAGCCGCTCGCAATTGATAGTTTTGGCAAGGATTCTTGCGCAGGTGGTTTTTCCAACGCCTCTTGGACCACAGAAAAGAAATGCCTGAGCCAGTTGCTTGTTTTTAATTGCATTCTTCAGGGTGTTGGTTATTGATTTCTGACCAACTACGGTGGCGAAGGTTTGTGGACGGTATTTTCTTGCCGATACAATAAAGTTCTCCATATAACAGTCCGGTTCGTTTTAATAATCAGTCAAAAGTACGAAAGTTTTTGTTTTTTGTGTAATTTGGCGGCAAGTTCCGATTTCTCCATCCATGGTCCTTATCTATAATTATACAATTACCGAAAGGTTCAAATATATCGCCGATCTGATATTCAGCCGGATGCTTGGCGTACAATTCAATATAACCGCCTCTGCGGATGAGTTTGAAAGTTATCCCGGTCCGAAAATAGTTTATGGAAAAGAACCGTTGCCCGGTGGAATTTTTATCAAGGCAGATGGTTTGCTCGAACAAACTCATATCCCGGCAATAAAACATGATGTTGGCAGTTTTAATCAATATCCGGTGATATTTTCGTCGCCGCACAATGGCTCCTGCCTGCCTTTTGATCCCTTTGCGGCGTCATTTTTTATGGCAACCCGGTACGAAGAGTACCTGCATTTTGAAAAAGACAGGTATGGACGGTATCCGGCAAAGGAGAGCATAGCTTCGAAAGCAAGGTTTCTCGATATTCCCGCAGTTCATCATTGGGTTGAAATGATTTTGGATGAATTGGCGGGAAAATTTCCAGAGATGAAATTTCACAAGCCAGCGTACCGGTTTATCCCAACTATTGACATTGATCATGCCTGGTGTTATCTCGGTCGCCCTTTGATACGAACTCTCGGCGGACTTGGTCGCTCGCTGGCTCATGGGCATTTCAGGGATATTTCCGACCGGTTACAAACGTTAGCTGGAATTAAGGCTGATCCCTTTGATAATTTTAACTTCATTGATAACGTTCATCAGAACCATGCCGAGCAGCCTTTTTACTTCGTTCTTAACGCCGATTATGGGGGAGATGATAATAACGTTGACATTTCATCGAAGCATTTTCATGAGTTGATCAAAAAACTTGACCGGTTTCAGCGGGTCGGGATCCACCCTTCGCTCAAATCAGGAAAAAATGAAAAGGCTCTTCACACCGAAATATCAGGATTAGCCAATGTTTTACAACGCAAAATCGGCGTCAGCCGACAACATTTTCTGAAACTATCCTTTCCCGATACCTACCGGACGCTCATAAAATTCGGCGTCGAACAGGATTATTCTATGGGATATGCCTCTCATCCTGGATTCAGGGCAGGAATGGCTTTGCCCTTCCCATTCTTCGATTTGCTTGAAAACAAAACAACTTCGCTGATGATTCATCCGGTAATGCTGATGGATGTAACGTTAAAAGATTATATGCGTCTAAATCCCGTTGAAAGCCTCGAATTTATTGCCGGTTTGATTGAAAAAGTAAGAACTGTAAATGGGGAACTCGTTACTATCTGGCATAATGAAAGTCTTGGAAATCACAGCCGCTGGTATGGCTGGAGAGATGTATATGAAGAGATGGTAAAACTTGCTTCCACCTGATTTGTAATGATTCAATATCTAACCCATAACATGATTGATCAACAACGATGGGACGATTGTATCGCCCAATCGCTGAATCGTCGAATCTATGCGTTTTCCTGGTATCTCGATATGGTTTGTCCAGGCTGGGACGCCTTGATTGGCGGCGATTATGAAACCGTTTTTCCATTGACATGGAATCGAAAATGGAGTGTAAAATATCTGTATCAACCCTATTTCACTCAGCAGCTCGGCGTCTTTTCAATCAATCCAATCAGTACGGAACTTGTTTCAGCATTTCTGAAAGCAATTCCGGTGGAAATAAAATTTGCAGAGATTCAACTCAACGCCATGAATGGTTTACCTATTCCAGGCTGGAATATGAAAAACAGAATTAACCATGAACTTTCGTTGGATTCCACTTACCAGGAAATTGCCGGAAAATATTCGCAAAACACAAAGAGAAATCTCAAAAAAGCCGCGGAGGCAAGGGTTTTTATTGGCAATCAGCCATCAATTAACGATCTTATTGATTTATTCAGGACGAACTTTGGCGACCGCGAAGGCAAATTGAAACCGAAAAATTACCGGATAATCAACAACCTGCTGACCTATTTTAAGCATCATGGCATTGGCGCTCCGATGGGAATTTATTCAGCGCAAAATAAGCTTTCATCTGCGGCATTTTTCGTTCAGGATCAGTCGCGAATCTATTTTCTCTTTGCTGCATCCTCGCCGCAGGCGCGGGAAAACGGCGCCATGTTTTATCTGATTGACAGGTTTATCGCCAACCACGCCGGCAAACCTATCATCCTTGATTTTGAAGGAGGAAACGATCCGCAACTCGGCAGATTTTATAAAAGTTTTGGAGCCTGCGAGGTTTCATACCCGGCAATGACTATGAACCGGTTGCCTTCAATGGCGCTGATGGCGCTTAATATAGCCCGGAAATTAACCAATAGTTAAAATTGACTATCTTTGGAGTGTTTAAAAAATAATGTCATGGTTAATGATTTATCAGCGGGTAATTCAATTTTGAATCAGTTTATTGCCGAGTTACGGGATGGCGAAATTCAAAAAGACAGCTTACGGTTCAGATACAATCTTGAACGACTTGGAGCAATCTTTGCGTATGAAATAAGTAAGAAACTGGTTTATGAAAACCGGGAAGTGGTAACTTCGCTGGGGATTGCGAATGTTCCGGTTCTGGTTGAATACCCTGTCCTTGCTACTATTCTACGCGCAGGGCTTCCTTTTCATCAGGGGTTACTCAGTTTTTTCGATAAATCGGATAACGCTTTTATCTCTGCTTTCCGCAAGCATCACAAGGATGGCACGTTTTCAATAAACATTGAATACGCTTCGGTTACCGACATTGAAAACAAAGTTGTAATACTTACCGATACTATGCTTGCTTCGGGTTCTTCGATGGTTTTAGCTCATCGCGAATTGATATCGCATGGGAAACCGCGACATACTCATATTGCTGCCTTATTGGCAAGCGTTGAAGGAATTGATTATATAAAAAAGCATTTTTCACAAAAAGATACCACCATCTGGGTTGGAGCAATTGATGATGAAATGACGGCGCAATCATTCATCGTTCCCGGATTGGGTGATGCAGGCGACCTTGCATTCGGAAAAAAACACTAAAAAAATTATGAAGAATTCGCTGGTTGTTGAGAATATTAATATTTCGCTGATCTCCATAAGAAGTCACCTTTTAAGAACCATTCTTACCGTTCTGATCATCTCTTTCGGGATTATGGCGCTGGTGGGAATTCTTACAGCCACCGACTCGATCAAATATTTCCTTACTCAGAATTTTTCGATGATGGGCGCAAATACCTTTACCATCCGCAACCGGTCAATGAATATTCACATGGGAGGCAGCGACATGAAGGAAAAGCGTTATGAACCCATTACTTATGCCCAAGCCCTCGATTTTAAAGAAAGATTTGAATTTCCTGCCTATACCTCCGTTTTTACCCGCGCAACCGGCATTGCCACGCTGAAATATGAAAACAATAAAACAAATCCGAATGTAGGCGTAATGGGTGTGGACGAGAATTACCTTATCACTTCGGGCGATGAAGTTGATCAGGGGCGGAGTTTTACCCCCAATGAAATTGAGTATGGTTTCAGCTCGGCAATCCTCGGCGCGGATATCGTCAAGGATCTTTTTAAAAACAAGGAAGATCCCGTCGGAAAAATCATCTCCATCGGTCCGGGAAAATTTAAAGTTATTGGCGTGCTAAAATCGAAAGGTTCAAGCATGGGATTTAGCGGCGACCGTACATGCTTTGTGCCGGTTACTAAAGTCAGAACCCATTTTCCCCGTCCGAATATGTCTTTTGCCATCAACGTAATGGCAAAAAGACCGGAACTGGTTGACGCAGCCACAGGAGAAGCCACCGCCCTTCTCAGAAATTTACGTAAAGTGCCGGTTGGACTGGAAGACACTTTTGAAATCACAAAAAGTGACAATATCGCGAAAATGCTGATTGAAAATATCAAATATGTTACTATGGCTGCAACCCTGATTGGGGTGATTACATTGCTCGGAGCAGCCATTGGACTGATGAATATCATGCTCGTTTCGGTTACCGAGCGAACCCGCGAAATCGGAATCAGGAAAGCAATTGGCGCTACCAAGCGGGTCATCCGAAATCAATTTCTCGTTGAATCCATCGTGATAGGTCAGTTGGGAGGAATCCTCGGAATTATTCTCGGCATCATCATCGGAAATACAATCTCGTTGTTGATTGGCAGTTCGTTCATCATCCCGTGGATGTGGATTGGCACTGGGGTTGTACTTTGCTTTTTTGTTGCATTACTTAGCGGGATTATCCCGGCGCGAAAAGCTGCAAACCTCGATCCCATCGAATCGCTTCGTTACGAATAACCCTTCTTTATGGATATGAGTAAAGTCCTGACCTTGCTGAATCAGGCGTTCCCTTATGAACCAACGTCAGGACAGGATAAATTGCTGGGCGAGCTTGCCGTTTTTCTTACCATTTCATGGCGACAACAGAATGCCCTGTTCATTTTGCGCGGTTATGCCGGCACTGGAAAAACGACTGTGGTGAAGGCGCTCGTCGAAGCGCTTCCGCAAATCGGCAAAAGAACGGTTCTGCTCGCTCCAACCGGACGGGCGGCGAAAGTGCTGAGCAGTTACACCGGAAATCAGGCAAATACAATCCACCGGAAAATCTATTTTGCGCGCACAAATAAGGATGGACTTATTGATCTGAAATTGCAGACAAATTACCACAAACATACCCTTTTTATTATTGACGAGGCTTCGATGATCCAGCATACAATGTCGTCTGAAGGAACCGTATTCGCCTCGCGAAACCTGCTTGACGATCTTTGTCAGTTTGTTTACAGCGGCGAAAACTGCCGGATGCTTTTTATCGGCGACGCCGCCCAGTTACCGCCTGTCGGACTTGATTACAGCCCCGCCCTCGACCATGAATTCCTGAAAACTGCCTACCATCTGAGCATTGATACCTTTGAACTCACGGAAGTAGTGAGGCAAGCCAGCGAATCAGGTATTCTGATGAATGCAACAAAGGTGCGACAGCAACTTCAGGAAAAAAAATTTCAGTTTCCGATGTTCGCTGTTGATGGCTTTCCCGACATCATCCGGTTGAACGGGCAGGATCTTGAAGAGGCGCTGAACAACGCTTATGGAGGAAATTCACGGGAAAACAACGTGGTGATATGCCGCTCAAACAAGCGCGCCAATATCTATAACCGTGAAATCAGGCACAGAATACTTTATCTTGAAGAAGAGATATCCACCGGCGATTTTATGATGATTGTCAAGAATAACTATTTCTGGTTGCCCGAAGATTCCACAGCAGGGTTCATCGCCAACGGCGATATCGTTGAACTTATCAGGATCAGGACTATTGAGGAGTTGTATGGTTTCCGCTTTGCCGATGTGACTCTCCGGTTTGTTGATTATCCTGAAGAAAAAGAGATTGATGTGAAAATCATTCTCGACACGCTGATGACTGAATCGGCCGCCCTTGCCCAGCCGGAAAATAACCGGTTGTTTCAGGCTGTGATGGCAGATTTTCAGGACTTGACCTCCCGCCGGGAACGGCTGGAAAAAGTCAAAGCAAGCCCGTATTTCAATGCCCTTCAGGTGAAATTCGCATACGCGCTAACCTGTCATAAAACCCAGGGAGGTCAGTGGGATACGGTTTTTGTTGACCAGGGCTACCTGAACGATAAGATGCTGAACCTCGAATTCGGCAGATGGCTTTATACCGCCATTACCCGCGCCACCAAGAAGGTATTTCTGATTAACT
The DNA here is from genome assembly GCA_026391715.1 of Bacteroidota bacterium. Classification (GTDB taxonomy): domain Bacteria; phylum Bacteroidota; class Bacteroidia; order Bacteroidales; family FEN-979; genus CAIVAT01. The sequence goes on along the minus strand of JAPLDO010000047.1, from coordinate 2,741 downwards.
TTGAAGAACGATTCTTTGAATAATCCTTACGGGGAAACACCATTCATTTGGTTTTCAATATATTTCAATACTATATTTGGTTCCAAGGCAATTATCATGAAAAGAACCCTTCTCCTTATGTTCCTCTTAATAACACTGAGTTTGTGTGGAATTCATGGATTTTGCCAGACCAAAAAACAACACATTGCGCTGGCAGCCTACGACAGCGCTTTGAAGCAGCGGTCGTTGAAAAAGATTATCCGTGCGCTTGTTACACTTGGAAACGCCAACAAAAAGGATAAACCCGATTCAGCATATCTTAATTTCATCCTCGCGCTTAAACTTGCCGACCGGTTTGGATTAAAAAGTTTGCGTCCTCAAATTTATTTTGAGCTCGCAGAATTTCACAGCGAAAGCTCCGATCTGAAAACCGCGGTTGTTTATTTTGATTCGGCGAGGAATTCCGCTTTGCGCAACGGTGACTACACAACCGTTTCCAATGTCCTGAATATGCTGGGGACGCTTTATCTTGATGTCTGGAACCCGAAGAATGCAAAGGCATTGTTTGAAGAATCCTACGCGATAGCCACAAAAAACGGGCTGAACAGGCAAGCCGGCGTGGCTTTGGGCAACCTTGCCCGATTTTCCGCGAATTCCGACAGCGCCATCAATCAAATGAAAAGCGCAGTTGCCCTTGTAGTCAAAGGATCTTATGCCGGAAGTGAACTGGCAGAAATTTACATCAATATCGCCAACCGACAGGAAAATCCCGATTCTGCCATCTATTGGTATCAAATGGCTCTCCGTTCTGCCAAAGAGGAGACCTATCCTGTTATCGCCATGCAGGCATGCAACAATATGGCTTACAGTCTGCTTGAAAAAGGGCTAACCAATCGTGCCACTGACCTTCTGCGGCAAACCGCCATCCCCCTTGCACGAGCCGATTCCAATTTCGACTGGCTCGCCACGCTTTACGACACCTGGGCTGACATGGAGGGATCCCGAAACCGGTTCAAAGAGGCATGGCAATTGGAGAAGGAGGCCGTAAAGGCGCGGGCTGAAGCTGAATTGCGAAAATCATCGCGTCAGGTGCGACTGCTCATCATGCTTTTGGATGTAAAGAACAAGGATCTGACGATCAGCCTCACTGCACAACAGGTAAAGGATCAGGAGAAAAACATCAGGGGACTTGAAATTCTTGTTGTTTTGATAATTGTCGTTTCCCTACTGATTATTGTTGCCGGGATAGTCGTTCAGCAAAAAGCAAAAATCAGACGGCAACGGTTGGAACTTGGCGTGATCAGACGGCAGGCGGAGACCGAAGACCTTGAAAGGACACGCATCTCCATGCAGTTGCATGATCTCACAGGTTCCATGGAGATTAAAATAGCACGGAGGCTCGAAGAACTTTCTATTGACGATCAGGATTCAAAATCCGTGCTGATGACCGAATTTAAAAACCAGGCAGCCATTATCCACTCGTTGTCGTACCGGCTGAACAAAGCCTTCGTGGAGGATCTCCCATTTCCTGAGTTGATCGGAAACATTCTCGATGATTACCGGAAGATCAGCAACCTTAAGATCGGGCTAACTATCGAGAAGGGAACCCTTTTTCCGTCAAAACACAAATTTCAATTTATATATATCATTCAGGAACTGCTCAACAACGCGTTAAAGCATGTCGTCAGGGGAAGGGTTACCTTCGAAATGACCCTTGATTCAGGGAACCATTATCTGTTTTATGAGGACAATGGACCGGGATTCGACGCCAACGCCACCCGCAACCACAGCATGGGACTCCGGAACATCGTTGACCGCACCCGGTTAATGGAGGGTAAAGCCACTCTGACCACCTCCTCAGGAAAAGGAACCCGTTGGATCATCGCAGTTCCCTGGCACGAAAATGAACAACATGAACCCATCGGATAAAATACGGTTGCTGGTCATCGAAGACAATGCAACCCTGGTAGTGGCCGCCCTTCGGAATTTCTTCAGGCCGGATCGTGATCAGATCGAAATTTTCGAAGCCTTCGACGGTGTGGACAAGGCGGTGAACGCCGTTTCAGCCGACCAATTTGACCTGGTATTGCTCGATCTGATGATTCCCGGCAGTACGCCAAAGGAGAATATGCTGACCCTGCATCACCATTTTCCGCAGAAACCGGTGGTGATCTATTCGTCGCTTGATTCCGATATCTGGCGCCGCCGGATGATGGTTTTGGGCGCCCACGGGTATGTACACAAGAACGACGGGCGCGACCGCCTGAAGAAAGTGATTTCTGACGCCGTTGCAGGAAAAACGACTTTTTCGCTGGCTTCCGGCAACGCCCCGGCGGAAGAAGATACCACCGGGGAGATCATGGATCTGGCGCTGACCGTTTTGGAAAAGAAAATCGTGTCGTTGGTTGCTGATGGCATGGGCTACAAGGAAATCGCAGCAGCGTTGAATACCCAAACCGACGCCATTGAGACTACATTGAAACGGTTGCGAAAAAAGCACAATGCGAAAACTACCCCGCAACTCATTTACCGCCTGTCGGAAAAAGGACTTGTTTGAGCATTTTTTCCGGCATTTTTCGTGAACGAATGCCCATAATCGGGGCTTTCGACCAGTGGCTGCCCTAAAGTTGGTGTCGGAACCGGTCACCAACTTTTTTTTCTTTCCTGCGGATATCCAATGCTTTAGCCAACTTTTTTTCCGGCAACTTGTACGGAATTCCGACATTTTTTTTCCGAAAACAGTATTTGCTTTCCAAAATTTT
>JAPLDO010000165.1 GCA_026391715.1 Bacteroidota bacterium | reverse complement strand
CTTTGGCTTTCCTTGTATCATAAATAATTGTATCTGTTAGCGTTGAATTAAAATACCCTTTATTAGCAAGGTACAAACCCATCTGTTTTAGAGAAGTGGTTGCCAGCGAAGTGTCGAGAATAACCGGCGCTGTACCTGCTTTGGTCTTGAGCCAATTTTTGAATTTTGTATTTTCCCCCTTGCTTCCGAGATTGTATAAGGCAATGTTGCTCCTGAATAAACCCATGAACTTGTTATTGGGTTGTTGCTGGATATATGGTTCGAGTTCCTCTGCGAGGATGTGGTGATCGGAAATGACAATGCGGTTTTTAATCAGGAGATACTCTGTTGATTCAAAATTTTTCGTGACGCTACAACTGGTGAAAAAACTGTTCATCAGTAAAAGTATCGCCAAACCTGAGAAATATTTTATTTTCAAAATGAATTTTGATTTCTAATGTTGAGCCGGCTTAGACAAGTATTTTTATCGAGGACGGTAATTCGCAAAAAATATGTATTTGAATTTGAAATCTTTGGGTTTTTCGGTGAAAAACCATAAAGTGTTTATTAATGGTTTCCAAATAACCCGAAACAAAAGTAAAGATTAAAATCCAAAGACTCACTACTTTTACATCAGATGAATGAGTTGTTGAGACTGTAAAGCATACATAAATTAAATAATTATGTAAAACTTTGTAGAAGGAAAAAAAGTTCTATCTTTGCATACTCGTTTTGGGAGCATAGCTCAGCCGGTTCAGAGCATCTGCCTTACAAGCAGAGGGTCACAGGTTCGAATCCTGTTGCTCCCACCTCAAAATAAGCCACTTACAATCGTTTTTGTGAGTGGCTTTTTTTCAGGGCGCCAACAAGGGTACCAACATATTGTTATAATATTGATAATGAGTATTATATAAATATATTGCTTTTGAACCTTTGTTACAATATTCAGAATCAATCATTTACAAAGTTGTTTTGGCGGTGGTTTTATCAACAAAAAACCACCCTTTGAGGTGGTTTGTCATTGAAGTATTCGGGGAAAATATATTGAGAGAGTTACTCAAAGTCTGCTTCATAATGTGACACAGGCGCGAGTTGATTGATATCTATTGAAACCTGATAAACCGAATCGGTAAAATCGGCAACTGATGGCATTACTGGTGATATGTCATTAGCAGAAACCATTTCAACAGAAAAATCCTCAAACGAGGCAACAATTGGGGTTAATGGCGACAATCCAAAAAATGAAATCTCCGTTGTAATGTCTTCAAAAGTTGCTTCGGCAGGAGTTATTGGAACGAGCGTTATTGTATTGAGGGTTGAATTTACTTCGGTTACCGGAGCGCATATATTTTCATTGCCGGCAAATAAATTTCCTATTTGAAGTGAGAGGATTACTGCGAGGATGATTTTAGTTGTTTTCATTTTCTTTGGTTGTTTGAGGTTGATGAAGCAAATATATATCGAAATGGCGGGGTTGCGCTTTGATATTCTATCTTTTCAGGATAACGCCCGACAAACTGCGGATTAGTATCGGCGAAATATGTTGACGATGGAATTTCTAAAATCTTTTTTGCCATGAAATAGCCAAAAAACCATGTTCAAGCCATCTCGATAGCCTAATGAAACCTTTTCATATCAAAGTTTTGAAAATGGCGGTATAATTTTGTACTGTTTACTGGTAGCAGTTTCGATCGGGGACAAAACTTGTTTAGCGCAAAAGCAACACCCTGGAAGCTCAGTAGCGCCCTTTGCTACTCCCAGTCGGCTATGCCTGCGGGGCAACCTACTCGATTTGCGACGGTCAAATTTCAATACTATTTTACTTTTTCCCATTTTTCAATCTTCCCTTTAATCGTTTTAAACATTGGGTGAGGGATAATGATTGTCGTTTCTTTTAGTGTTTTATATAAATTAATTTCACGCCTCTTTAATTTGTAAAGTAAATGTTCGAATTCGAATATTATTTGATCTTCGCTGACTGTAAGGAATAATGGTACAATTGGTTTTCTAAATTTAGCGCTATCAAAAGTAAAGTGTCTATCAATAGATCCATCATAAATATTACTTAAATATTGGTTAATTGCGTCAAGCGGATTCGGGGCTTCTTTAAAGCGATCAAGTTGTGGATGGCTACGATAACCTACGGTTTTGCCTTCTAATACATTCTTTGCTAAAAGAGCTTCACGCCAAAGTGCAACAAAACCTTTCGAGTCAAGATATTTTGGATGTATGGACCAGATTCTCATTATTGATCGCCGCTAACGTTTGTTGTATGCTGTGGAAAAAGTTCAAAAATACAAATCTTTTTGAAAATGTCGCTATGGCTCCACCTCCAGTCACAAATCCGCCTCCGGTTAAAATAATCATATCGGTCTTTCACAACCTTCGTGATTCATTTAAAAATGTTTCGGCAATGACGTGCAGCTCTCTTCTCCCAAATCCACTGCCGGCATCTCTCTCCCAATCCGCCTATGTGTGTCCCTTTCTTTCCACCCCCGTCTCCTTCCTTTCTTCACAGCGCCGCGTCTCTTTCCCCATCTTTCTTTCCGCAGCATCACCTTCCCCCAATGTTATCTCCAAAAATTATTTTTTCCTCCACGCCACCTTTACAATAATATATTATCGTCAGTAAATAATTTATTTACAGGTTCAGCATTGTTTACTTTTCAAGGTGTGTTTATTTAACATAACAACAAATCGTTATTTACTTTAATACGCATATATATAATATATTATAAGCAATATGTTATGTTGTGAAAATATTCATTTTTAACACGTGTAAAATAAAAAAAAATGTTGTAATATGCAGGAAAATAGAAAACACGAAATTTTTATTAAAAATCGGATAAAATCCAAAAAAATGCCTTATGAAACAGTTATTCATTTTTATAATGATGCTTCTGCTTTTAAGAAATTCATTGTATGCTCAGGTAGCTATCAACTCCGATGGAAGTCTCCCAAATAATTCTGCCATGTTGGATGTCAAATCCATCAACAAGGGTTTTTTACCACCCAGAATGACCTTTGTGGAGATGAACGCGATTATTAATCCCGCCCCCGGTTTAATGGTATTTTGTATTGACTGTAGCGCCAATAGTTCAGGAACATTGGCAATGTTTTTTAACGGGATGTGGCATATCTTCAATTCTTCCTGCTTATCTCCTGGGTCTCCTGTTGCAAGTTTACATATACCATCCTCAAATCAAATTGTGTGGAACTGGAATACAGTTCCATGGGCAACTGGTTATAAATGGAATATTGTTAATAGCTATGGTACGGCTATTGACATGGGAACCAATATATCTAAAACCGAAGCGGGCTTGCTCTGCAATACTTCGTATAGCCGCTATGTATGGGCTTATAACAGTTGTGCAAACTCTGGTATTGCAACAACTTTAACGCAAACAACATCTCTTGACCCTCCGGCTGCTCCAATTTCAGGTTCTCACATACCATCCACTACTCAGGTGGTCTGGAACTGGAATCAGGTAGTTGGCGCTTTAGGCTATAAATGGAGCGCTTCAAATATCTATTCTGCTGCAACTGATTTGGGAACCAATACAAGTTATACCGAAACCGGTTTAACATGCAATACATCATATACACGATATATCTGGGCGTATAATGAATGTGGAAATTCTACTGCAACAACAACAAACCAGACAACGTCATCCTGTTCGCCATACCCTACTGTTATTACATCTGTTGCCACTGCTATTACACAAACCACCGCTACATCTGGTGGAAATGTTACTTCAAACGGAGGAAGTACAGTCCTTTTCAGAGGGGTATGCTGGAGTACAAGCCAGAACCCAACACTTTTATACAACTATACAACCAATGGAAGCGATACTGGCGTATTTGTAAGCAATCTGACAGGACTTACTACCAACACCCTTTATTATGTGAGGGCTTATGCGGTTAACCCCATCGGAACATCTTATGGAAATGAAACTACGTTTGTCACCTTTCCAACCGTTACAACAACAACAATAACGGGCATTACTCAAATCACCGCCACAAGCGGAGGAAATGTTTCTGCTGGCGGTGGTGTAAATGTGTCTGCAAGGGGAGTATGCTGGAGTACAATAACAAGTCCAACACTTGCAGACAGTCATACAACCGATGGAACCGGAACAGGTATTTTTACAAGTAGCCTGACGGGACTTACAGGAAACACTTTGTATTATTTGAGGGCTTATGCAACAAACGTAACCGGAACCTCCTACGGAAATCAGCAAACTTTTACTACATCGCCAATACTGGCAACTGTTACAACAACTCCTGTCACACTGGTTACATTAACCAATGCCACAAGCGGCGGAACCGTTACAACTACGGGCGGAGGAACCGTTACAGCGAGAGGCGTTTGCTGGAGCGTTGCTCCAAATCCAACAACTGCAAATAGCAAAACCACAGATGGCGCTGGCATTGGCGCATTTTCCAGCAATTTAACAGCGCTTACCCCAAATACACTCTATTATGTAAGAGCTTATGCAACAAACAGCGCGGGAACGGCTTATGGAAATGAAACAACATTTACAACATTGCTGAACCCGTCAATTCCAACAGTTACCACAACCGCAATTACAAACATTACCCCACCCACTGCCACCAGCGGTGGAAATGTTTTATCTGATGGCGGAGCTTCGGTTGCTTTTCGTGGACTCTGCTGGAGTACAAACCCAAACCCAAATATTACTGACAGTCATACAACTGATGGAAATGGTACAGGAGTTTTTATCAGCAACATGACCGGTCTCAGCCATAATACACAATATTTTGTCCGTGCTTATGCTGTGAACAACGTTGGAACTTCGTATGGAAATGAAATCAGTTTTACAACTCTTATTGGGTGCGGTGCATCTTTCCTAATAAACCACATTGCAGGGGTTGTATCCCCCGCTTCAAAAACCGTTATTTATGGAACTGTTACCAATATCCCTGGCGAAGCGGCAAAATGCTGGATTACCAGTAACCTTGGCGCAGATCATCAGGCCACTGCTGTAAACGATGCAACCGAACCATCTGGTGGCTGGTACTGGCAGTTTAACCGCAAACAGGGATATAAACATACTGGTTCAGCGGTAACCCCGGCATGGACAATAACGACAATCAACGAAAGCTCGAATTGGATAACAGCAAACGACCCATGTGCTATTGAGCTTGGCAATGGCTGGCGAATACCAACAAATTCCGAATGGACCAACGTGGATGCAAGTGGAAATTGGACAAACTGGAACGGACCCTGGAACTCTGGTTTAAAATTGCACGCTGCCGGGTACCTATACAGCAGCGGTGGTTCTTTGTACAGCCGGGGTTCTTATGGCTTCTACTGGAGTAGTACGCAGATCATTTCGACCAACGGCTGGGTACTGAGCTTATACAGTGACGGCAGCAACATGTACGACAACCTCAAGGCTTACGGCTTCTCCATGCGCTGTTTGAAAGACTATTAACTTTGATTTATCTGAAACTTTGCCACTTTAATATTTTTTTCCAAATGTTTAAATATCCTGATTATGAAAAAGATTTACACTATCATCAGTCTCATGTTTTTAACCTGGTTTTTTATTGCTTCACTTACTTCGTATAGCCAATGCTCTGTCGCCATTACTGCAAACCCGCCATCGGCAACTGTCTGTTCGCCTCAAACTGTTACATTGACGGCAACTCCAGGCGCAATGGGAACACCGCCTTATGCCTATCTTTGGAGTACCGCTGCAACCACCCAGTCAATTACGGTTAATGCAACAGGGACATATTCGGTGACAATTACCGATGTTTTATTATGTACAAGCTCAGGATCAAAGCTAATAACAGTAAACCTATCACCAACGCCAACTGTAACCGGAAAAGCTTGTGTTTGCATGAACCTTGCAGGCGTGATCTATTCAACGCCTTTCGTTTCCGGTCATACCTGGACTTGGACTGTAACCGGCGGTTCTATCACCGGCGGGCAGAATACAAACCAGATTATTGTGACATGGGGAGCGGCAGGTTCAGGTAGTGTGGCGGTAAGAGAGACGATAACTGCAACCGGTTGTTATAATGACGCCGCTTTAAATATAACCATCAGCAGTACTTTTCCACCTTAAGCATTTACGGTTGTAAACAATAATATATGTTCCGAAGGAACAGTTAATTTCCAGGGACCGGCAGGAACCGGTTACACATATTTATGGAATTTCGGCGATCCTGCATCAGGGGTTAATAATACCAGTACGTTGCAGAACCCCGGTCATATATTCAAAACTTATGGTTGCGGAACAACTACATACAATGTGATACTCACCGTTACTACCTCCTGCGGATGTTCAAGCGCTTCAACTCCACAGGTAGTTTCGATAAAACAACAACCCAAACCAAGGCTTGCCGACCAGGACCCTTTTACTCCTTTTAGCAATTGCGAAAATAATCCAACTCCGGCGAATCATAATTTTGGACTGACGGTGAATAATACTTCCACAAATTCATCTTGTATTACCGGTTATACTATCAACTGGGGCGATGGCGGAGGTAATATCCCTTTTCCTGCGGGTTTTACAACTGCAAGTCACACCTATACCGAGTTGGGCGCTTTTAATCTTACGGTAACTGCTACTAATTCTAATGGTTGCAGCAATGATACTACTTACGTGGTAGCAAATCAAAGTAATCCTGCCGTTGGAATCAGCGCTGCCGGAAGTACGTCAGGATGTTTACCTGTAACGTGGCCATTTACTATAAGCGGCGCCGCGAACAATTCTCCGGGAACAATTTACAGAATTGAGTTTGGCGATGGCGCCAGTATTATCAAAACTAATGACGAATTGCTGATTGACAGTATTGTTACGCATGAATATATAACATCATCCTGTGGACAGGGATTAACCGGGAACCAATTCATCGTGAAGGTTACTGCAATAAATGCTTGTGATTGCACTTACACGCTGTTTAGTAATGTGAAGGTGTATAAGCCGCCGGTTGCGAACTTCACTTCAAATCCTACAAACCCCGGATGCGTTAATTCCCAGGTGTGTTTTACAAATACAACAATCAATGGTTATGGGCTAAACTGTATTCCAACAAGTGTTTATTCCTGGAATTTTGGCGACCCTTCATCAGGGGTAAACAATACATCAACTGCAACAAATCCTTGCCATATTTATGCAAATCCGGGAAATTACACAATAACCCTAACGGCAGGTAATGGTCCTTGTCCAAATGCATCTACTTACAGCAAAACTATCTGCATCAATCCCCAGCCCAATTCCAGTTTTGCGTTAAATCAGGACATTGGTTGCAAACCATTGACAATAAATGCAACAAACCAATCAACTACGCCCAATAACTGTGGGGATCTTGCTTATACCTGGAGTGTTGTTTTCAACGGATCAGGAACATGCACTCCATCTGCAGGCGCCTGGGTTTTTGCATCAGGAACAGATTTACATTCACAGAATGCCACTTTCATCTTTAATGATCCGGGAAGCTACTCAATTTCACTGGCGGTTCAGAACTTTTGTTCCACAGTGACTTCAACGAAAACGGTTACAGTAAAGACTGTTCCGAAGGTGACTGTTGCACCCATCACGTCTTTCTGTTCTCAGGGAACGGTATTTCCAACCGCCACCTATGAGTTATGCTACGGGAACTTACCCACTTTTTCGTGGTCATTTCCCGGAGGAAATCCAACTGGTTCAACTTTACTAATCCCGGGCGCTGTGACCTATTCCTCTCCAGCAACCTATACCATCACTCTTAATGCCAGCAACGAATGCGGAACGGGGACCAATTCAACAAATATCATCGTAAAACCCCTGCCGGTTGCCACTGCACTTCCTGTAAACCAGACAGTTTGTTCCGGACAAACATCTCTGCCAATTACATTAAGTTCTTCGATTACCCCAGGTACCACTTACAGTTGGACGGCTATCTCCTCGCCAGGTATTACTGGAGCGGCAACAAGTGGTACTGCCAACCCCATTCCCGCCTGGAATTTGACGAATGCCAACACCATGGCAGGCACGGTTACAGTCACAATAACGCCCACAGCAAATGGCTGCGCGGGGTTTCCAATCTCGCATGTAATCACTGTCGTCCCACGCCCTGTACTAACAACTATTCCATCCCCCAATCAGGAAATATGTTCGGGAACAATCGCCAATATTATACTTTCATCAAATATTGCCGGCGCTTCATTCTCATGGCTTGCTTCTTTGACAAGCGGTTTGGCAAGCGGTTTTACTTCCGGATCGGGTTCATCCATATCTCAGATGTTAATCAATTCTTCAAATTCAATTCCGGCTATTGTAACATACAGCATAACCCCTACTGCAAACGGATGTACAGGCACAACTGTAAACCATCCGGTAACAATCAATCCATTGCCGCTTGTAAATGCCGGCGCTGATCAAACAATCGCTTACGGCGTTTCCACTACTCTTAATGGTCAGTCCCTTGGAGGAACAGCTCCCCTAAGCTATTATTGGGAACCCGCTGCCCGAATTGCTTCCGGACAATCAACGCTTACACCCCAAACTACCATCCTGACTCAGACCACCACTTTCACTTTACACTCAACGGATAGTAAAAATTGCACAACAAGTGATAATGTGATCGTTTTTTTGAACGGAAACCCTTTAATTGTATCATGCACTGCAACGCCTAATGTATTCTGTGGGAATGGAGGTTTGGTGCAATTATCAGCAACTGTAACCGGCGGCAGTGGAAACTATTCGTATTTGTGGTCATCCAATCCTTCCGGATGGAATTCGACAATTCAAAATCCCTTAGTCACTCCCGATGTTACAACAACCTTTACCCTGGTTGTTAACGATGGATTTAGCTCCGCTTCCAATACTGTCCAAGTTACCGTGAATCCTATTCCTTTTATTACCACTTGGCCCTTAAGCAAAAATATCTGCTCAGGTTCCGGTACAAATATTACACTTTCTTCAATTGTTACAGGCGCTACTTTTCAATGGACATCTTCGGTTACTTCAGGATCTATTACAGGAAACAGCGCCAGTGGAATTTGTACCGGTTTTATCAACGATATTCTGGTAAACTCCGGAGTTACTTTCGGTACAGTCAGTTATATTATTACTCCGATTGCAAACGGATGTCAGGGTCCATCAGTCAATTTTATTGTAGTGGTAATGCCCTTACCATTAATCGCCACATCACCCGCTTCACAAACAATTTGTTCAGGAGCCTCTTCCCAGCCAATAACTATTTCTTCAACATTAACGGAAACAACCTACAGTTGGGCTACCATTTCATCTTCAGGAATAACCGGCGCTACGTTGAGTGGAACGGGCAATCCGGTTCCAGGTTGGGTGTTGAATAATTCATCCTCCAACCCCGGAACTGTTATTATCAATATTACACCATCGTCACTCGGTTGTGCAGGAACAACGCTGAGTTACCAAATAAATATTAATCCTCAACCAACTCCGGTTATAACCGGCGCAGGCAATGTTTGTATTGGTGGCGGCACCCTCGTTTATGTTACGGAACCTGGGATGACTGAATATCAGTGGAATGTTTCATCAGGAGGAACCATTGTTTCAGGCGCTGGCTCCAATTCCATTGTAGTTTCCTGGGCTATACCTGGTCAGTATTATGTAAATGTAAATTACACAAATAGTTCAGGTTGCATGGCGACAAATCCATCAATTTTGAATGTTACCGTTACAGGCGCGCCGGTAGCGCCAGGCTCAATCTTTGGTTTATCGTCGGTTTGTGTTGAAGCATCGGGGGTAGCCTATTCTGTAAATCCTATTCAGAATGTTGATACTTATAGCTGGACCTTACCGCTGGGAGCTACTCTTGCGTCAGGCGCCGGCTCCAATTCGATTACTGTGAATTTTCCGAATTTCGTAACTACCGGAAATATCAGGGTTTTAGGCGTGAACAGTTGTTTTACAGGACCTCCGTCGCCCAACTTCCAGGTTAAAACAAATGCTTTGTTAACCGGGCAGGTTACCCTGAACAACATGGTAATTGGCAACGGTCAGCAGGAGTGCCTCGCGGTTCAGAACATAATTGTTGGTGGAAACGCTCCATTTACCGTAGAGGAAGGTGGCGAGGTCAGGTTAATTGCAAGTGAAAATATCTTGTTTTTACCTGGCTCCTTGGTTCATTACGCGGGGTATCTGAATGCCGCTATTACTCAGCAGTGTATTCCATGCAACTCCTTAAAATCGCCAGTGTTGAGTCCAATAATCACCGAATCAGGTAACGCTCTCGAAATATTCAATAACATCGAAACCGATCAATTATTCAGAATATATCCTAATCCAACCACAGGGCAATTCACCATCGAATCGAGGATGTCGGGTTCAATGCCCACAATCATTCTTCAGGTCTTTGATTTTATGGGGAAAAAGTTAACAGAAGAACAGATTCAAGGCTTTTCACAAGGAGTTTTTTCAATATCACAATTTCCCGATGGAATTTACAATATAAGATTGATTGCAGGCGAGCATATTCAAATTCAAAGAATCATTAAAACCCGGTAAAGACACATGTTCTTGAATATTAAACAAGGCGATAATGAATACTCTTGAATTCAGTAAATAATTTTCACAATCTTATTGACAGTATTTATATTGAGAATCTGTTTCAAAAGTTCTTTGAATTGATATCACCCGATTGTGCAACCAAAGTATCGAGAATATCGGGAAAATAAGCAATGGAAATATAACAATCGGCTTAGCCAGTTCCGTTTCACCGACATACTTTAACTCTATGAAAGTTTCAATTCCACTTTGGTACGATTGGTAGCCTCGTACCTTGCGGCGCGGGGGCTTTGTGGTTTTTCGGGTTTCAATTCCACTTTGGTACGACTGGTAGACGTCATTGCCACTGATGCATTAACTTGCGGATTTTTGTTTCAATTCCACTTTGGTACGATTGGTAGATTAGCAAGCTATTTCAGGGCGTTTTTGCCATAAAAAGTTTCAATTCCACTTTGGTACGATTGGTAGAACCGGATTTTTGGACTTTCAACGGTATATATTAAGTTTCAATTCCACTTTGGTACGATTGGTAGATCAGCCCACGGCGAAAGGAATATCGATAACCCGTGTTTCAATTCCACTTTGGTACGATTGGTAGCTGTCTTGTCCTCTACGCCCTGAAATGGATAAATGTTTCAATTCCACTTTGGTACGATTGGTAGAATGTTTGGTATAAACAATCATCATTCTTCACCATAGTTTCAATTCCACTTTGGTACGATTGGTAGCCTGTGCCAATGCTGCTGAATTGTATTCCCCTCTACCGTTTCAATTCCACTTTGGTACGATTGGTAGTGGCGAGACCACAGACTTTGGCAGACATCAAGAAAGTTTCAATTCCACTTTGGTACGATTGGTAGTTCACTTTTGAAACACCAGCAATCACAAAATCCTTGTTTCAATTCCACTTTAGTACGATTGGTAGCCGTGAAAGTTGCATAAGCGGAATCAACTGTAAAAACGTTTCAATTCCACTTTGGTACGATTGGTAGAATCACCGTGCGGCTTTAGGAGTTGCTCCGGTTGATAGTTTCAATTCCACTTTGGTACG
>JAPLDO010000223.1 GCA_026391715.1 Bacteroidota bacterium | reverse complement strand
TTTTTTGTTGCATTGGCGCTGTTGATAAAAATTCCGGTCGTTTCCGGATTTCCTGAAGGGGCAGTGAAAATAAAATTCATAATCATATTCCCGGATACGTTGCAGGTACTTGTGGCTGACCGGATGCTTATTCCTTCAACAGAACCAATAGCGGCTGCGTTTCTGATTGATTTGGCAGTATCAGCGTTACCGATGATATTGTTTGTCACCGAACACCAGCCATCCTCGACTACTATCCCATAAAAGCTGCCTGTGGTTGTATCAGATAAAAAAATATTAGAAATCGTATTATTCTGTATGTAATTATTTGCCGATCCTGCATTGATGGAAATTCCTGAGAAACCTGCGCTTCCTGAATTATTCCAGTAATTACCACCGCATTGGGGCGATTGTCCCCAAATATAATTTCCGGTAATATGGTTTTCGTGCGACAACCCGCCCGGTACAAAATTAATGCCCCGCTGAAGAGTTGGCTGCGGAGGCTCCAGATTATTAAAAAAGCTGTTTCCTGCGATTACCCATTCGCCGCCGTTGCCGATACCGGTTATATTAATGCCTGTTGAACTGTAATTGGATATTTCATTTCCTCTGATGATATTCGAATGATTGGGATTTGCCGTGGTTCCAAGGGAATAGATTCCGTAGAATTGAATGTCGGTTGTGTCGGTGCGGTTATGAATAGCGTTAAAAATGATTTGGTTATGGGAATTTCCTGAGAATACAATTGACGCGCCGAAAGCGATTCCCAATAGCTCCGACTCGATATGGCAGTTGCGGACAGTATTGTTTTGGGCGCCGTTGAGGAAATGGATTACAGGGTAGCTGTTGTTGGTATTGCGAATCCTGAAGTACCGGGAAGTTGTATCGCCGGCGGCGCCGGAGATGGTGACACGTTTAGCGCCGTTGAGAGTTATGAGACCCTTGTCAACATTCCCGGAGATTAGTCGTTCAGTAGTTCCGTCAGGATTGATGGTTAGCGAATAAGAACCGGCGCCCTCCTCCAGCCAGCTATAAAGTTGCCAGGTTCCCGGTTCAGTGAGGTCGGATATGACCCTGGCGTCAACGTTCCCATTCAGAAGGTTATTGTTAACAGTTTCAAACAGTCCTCCGGTTCCGGTAAGGTTTGGGTAATTGCCGCCAATTCCTACCGTTAGAATACCGTTGAGCCCTGCCACAACTTTATAAACGTCAGGATTGGCTGGCTTTGCAGAGCAAGCCGGCGGATTGGCGCTGAACCCCGCCGCCCCGGCAGAAGGAAAGACGCCTACGCTGGGCATAGAATAGGTATCCTGAGCTGCAATGAAATAAAATACGCTGTCGGAAATAGAAACGCCAAACCCGAAAGTAAACTGGTAGCTGCTGTCGCCAGTATGTTCGCTGACAGAGGCATTCCAGGTTCCATGGTTGATGTTCCAATATAAAACGGGCAAACCGGGACCAGATACTGGAACGCCTGTCGCATCAGTTATTGTTCCTATCAGAGTTCGTTGAGTCAGCGTTGCTGTATTTTGCAATTTTGAATAGGTGATTTCAGGTCCCTGGCTGTCTCGCGGCGTTTCAAGAGCGCCTATTGAAGGTGTTGAATCATTGCGGATGACATTCTCGAAATCAGTTGTAATTCCAATAATTGGTGCGGCTGCAAACCGCGCAGGCGAGGCATAATCGAAGTGGAGATCGGTCATGGTGGCAAACAACGGGTCGTCGCCGATTGAATGGACGTCCTGCGAAGTTGCCGTTTTCCATTGGGAAATAGTGTTCGCATTTGTATAATCACAATAACCCAGTCGCCCCTGGGAACCGCCGGCAAAATAGTCGTTGTAATCTATCGTGGAAAAGCCATAGCCAGGCATATTTGAATATATCGCATAAGATAGCGCGCTGGCAGCGGTATTCACGATAGAATTTCTGAAGATGTTGTTTTTCAGAATTATTTCTGCCGCCGAGCCGCCAATATAAACTGCCGCGCTCATATCGCCGGTTGTTGCATGACTTACATTGCCTGCAAGATTTACCGAATTGTAGTAAAGCGCGATACCGGCGCCGTTTTCGATCCGGATTCCGGCAATAGCAAGGTTCATACTGCCAACCCCTGAAATATCAGTTATAATGTTGTTGGCGATTGAAATATTAGCAGTCAAATATCCAGGATTGATATAGATCCCGGAACCGCCATAAGTGAAGGCTCCAGTATATTTCACCGCTGTAACCATATTCCCGGAAACAGTTGAATTTATGCAGCCGGCAGAGAGTTGGATTCCTTTCGGTTCGGATGAGCCATTGACGATATTAAATACCGTGTTGCCCGAAACCATCGCGGTGGCACATTGCTGAAGATATATTCCACATAGTTTTACCTCATTCCCAGGAATCACAGAGCCAACAGAGTCGCCGGAGATAACAAGGTTATCGTATATCCCGGTAGCGCTGCCTCGCGAATAGATGCCATATCCGGCTTTGGAAAGAACACAATTCTGAATTGCAACCTGGTCGTGATCGTATCCAGCCGATCCAACTGTTGTACCACCCAAAGTAATGGCGTAGGAACCATTTCCGTTGTGACCGGCGCTTACCCTGCAATTCCTGATCAGAATATCTGCGCATCCCATTCCTGCTACGGTTCCAATGAGTTGTATTGCAGCGATGGTTCCCGATGTTGCTGTGTTGGCAATGGCGAGGTATTTTCCGGCATTATTGTATCGTCCGTCAATCGTAACGCGATCGGCGCCGGATAACCGGAGAAGTCCTCCAGCAAAACTGCCCGAAACTACTCTTTCCACAGCGGCGTCCGGCTGAATCGTCAGGGTAAAATCTGAACCTCCGGCTTCATACCATTGCGATAATGCTACCATACCGGTTTCTAAGGTATTTGATACAATCAGAACAGTTGTATTTCCTTTCAAACCTCCAATATTTATTGCTTCAAACACGCCTCCTGCGCCTGTGATTGTTGGATAGTCGCCGGTTGAACCAACGGTTACCGCGCCGGTGAGAGCTGCTTTTATTGTTCTGAAACCCTCCGGCGCCACAATCGCCGGAGTTTTTACTGTGTCATTTACAATGATTGAATTACATTCTGCATCAATTAAATCATTATGGGCAGCGTTTAATGAAATATCATAAGTAAGCCAGAAATAATTAGTTCCTTCAGCCAAAACCTGTGAACCCGCAATTGAAAAAGAACCAGCCGGAGTTAAGCAGATTGTCCCAAACTGGTTGGTTGCGGTAAATGTGCCGTTTGTTCCTGTATAATAAACTTTTGCGGCAACAATATCGCTGGCGTTTGTTGATCCGTTAGTATTCATGGTAAACGAACTCACAATATCCGGGTTTAAATTCCCGGCAGTTACAACTTGAATTCCAATGATCTGTTGGTTGAATGAAGCCTGCCGTAAAATGTCGGTGTTAGTTTGAGTGGTAGTAGAGCTTACATAAACATTAATTTGTTTACTGGGGTCCAAAGGCGCATTTTGAGCGCTGATTGAATATGTGAACAAACATGAGATGAACAGAAAAGATAGCGTTTTCATTTGCCGGTTTTGATAAGTTTTGCTGATGTTTCAAACATACGATAAAAAAACCGGATGCTGAATAAATTTATTGTTCCTTATGGGTTGCGTCCCGATGGGAACTTTGCGCGTAAAATGTTAGCTAAAAATAAGTATCTTTGCACTGTCTTTATATATGTAAATGAATAAAATAACCCCGCATTCATTCCATATCCCGGTATTGGGAATTGGATATTCCATTGATACTCCTGTGAAAGTGGCTCATCTTGGCATCTCTTCGGTGATTTCGCTTCTTGATGATATACTGATGGAAAAATTACGCGAATTCTATAGCAGGAAGTTTGATCTTCCTTTTCAAGGTATATCTGAAAAAATTGAGGATTTCAGGGCAAAACGGATTACGGCTTACCTGAATCTTGTCGACAAACTTGCAAAAGACAAATTCGAAGAATTAAAGGCAACTTACGAACAGAAAAGCAGCGAATTTTCACGATATATCGAAATGCTTCAGGATTCCTCAGCTCTGAAACAGAAATTCGATAAGATTAAACGCGACTGGGATAACCTCGACGTAAGGGAGTGGATCAACGAAAACCTCTCCATGGGTAACATTGATGTAAATATTATGACTAAGGTAGATAAGGAAAACTACCGGAACCATGAAAAACTGCCTCCCGAATACAATGATGGTCATGCGGCGCTTCGCGGATTTGTCAACAGCCACCTTTCATCATCAGTTGTGTTATCGGCAGGGATGAGTCCCCGGTTATATAATTACATCGAATCGTTCAGCGAGTTTTATCCCGATGAAAATTTTAATCTGAAAAAGAAGATCACGCTTAAAGTAAGCGATTACAGATCAGCGCTGATCCAGGGAAAATATCTTGCCAAAAAAGGATTGTGGGTTTCAGAGTACCGTATTGAATCGGGACTGAATTGCGGGGGTCACGCCTTTCCCACCACCGGTTACCTCCTTGGTCCTGTACTCGAAGAGATGAAGCTCAACCGTAAGGAACTTGTCCGACAAACCTTTGAACTACTCAAAACAGCTCTCATCGCCAAAAAGCGGCAATGTCCGCCAGAACCCCCTGAGATTAAAATAACGGCGCAAGGCGGCGTAGGCACTGCCGATGAACATCAATTCCTTGCCGATCATTATGAACTGAATTCTGTTGGCTGGGGAACTCCGTTCCTTTTGGTTCCCGAAGTTGTTAACGTTGATAATAAAACACTCGGCATGCTATGCGAAGCTACGGAAGAAGATTTGTATGTGAGTAATATCAGCCCGCTTGGCGTTCCTTTCAACAACCTCCGCGGAAATACCAAAGACATCGAAAAAGACGTCTACATCCAAAAACATACGCCGGGAAATCCCTGTCCGAAAAAATATGCCGCTCTGAGTAATGAATTTGGAGATCCTACGCTTTGCACTGCTTCAAGAAAATATCAGAAATTAAAAATTGAGGAACTGAAAGCAAAAAATCTGAATTCAGTTGAATATCATACCGAATTCAATAAAATCGTTGACAAATCATGTATCTGCGTCGGACTCGGCACATCAGCCCTGCTTGTCAATGACCTCGATACCAAAGTGGAGCATCCGGGCGTTTCGGTGTGCCCAGGACCAAACATGGCTTATTTTTCAAAGGAGATGACGCTGAAGGAAATGGTGGATCATATCTATGGAAAAATCAATGTAATCCGACGTAAAGACCGCCCTCACATGTTCATTAAAGAATTGTCAATCTACATTGATTACCTGAAAAACAAGATTGACGAAACTGCCAGACCCTGGTCGGAAAAACAGCAGGAATACTTTTCCACCTTCAGCGATAACCTCGAAAAAGGCATTCAGTATTACAAGGAGTTGTTTTCTTCAGTGAAACTGAGCCTTCAGGATAAAAAGACAAAACTGATTGCAGATCTTGAAAAATTTGAAACTCAGTTGAAAAATCTCCCGGTTCGTTAGATCTGATGAGTTTTAATAAACCACAACCTGTTCAGAAGCTCCCTCCTGTTTGGCTCATCAAAGCCATAAATTCGTTCCGCACCTTTCTTCTTCAACTCAACAGGAAACTATTTCCCGGAAATGTTGTATTGTACGAGCAGTTTCAGTATTTCTGGCTTTTACCCTCTTTATATGTTGCAGCAAAACTCGATATTGCCACGCTGCTGAAAAAGAAACCACTCACAGTCCATGAAATGGCTGACCTTCTGCACGTTGACGCCTCAAACATCTCACGTATAATGCGCGCCCTTGCCAGCCAGGGGATTTTCCGCCAATTGAAAGATGACCGATATGCGCTAAATGGGTTGTCGAAACCATTGCTTGAAGAACAGGGTTCATTGCGCTATATGATACTTCATCATCTCGGAGCCGTAAACTGGAACCTGATGAGCAATCTCGAAGTCGCCGTTAAAACCGGCATGGATCCATTCAAAGAACGATACGGCGCCGGGATTTATGAATACCTGAAAGATCATCCGCCAGATTATGAACTGTTTGATAAATCAATGTCAAACCTCTCTGAACTTGGCCTCTCCCCTATCCTAAATGCTTATGACTTTTCAAAATATCCGGTTATCGCTGATATCGGAGGCGGTGAAGGATTCCTGCTTGCAAATATCCTGAATAACAATCCGGGATCAAAGGGAATACTTTTCGATACAACCCAGGGAGTTGCAAAAGCCCCGGAAATACTTGCCGTTAATCATTCTCTCAATCGGACTACGGTCATCGCCGGCGATTTTTTTAAATCCATTACTGTTGAAGCGAATATTTATATTCTTAAGAATATTATCCACAACTGGAACGATGAAGATTGTTTGATAATCCTATCCAATATTTCAAAATGTATGCTGACTGACAGCCGGTTGCTAATTATCGAAATGGTGGTTCCCCCCGGAAATACACCTTCGCTTTCCAAATTACTTGACATTCAAATGATGGCTGCCATGCAGGGAGGCAAGGAACGTACCGCCGCTGAATTTGAAACTCTTCTGGAAAAATCGGGATTCACTTTGCCAAAAATAATTCCAACCATTGCGCCAATTTGCCTGATTGAAGCAAATAAGCGATGATCTTCTTAATTTTGCAAAACCGGAATAGGCTTCAATTTTAAAGTTTCACTAAATGAAGGAAAAAGATGGCTATGTGGATTACCCCGAACAACAGGTAATAATTTACGTGGAAAAGGAGGATGGGAATTACGGACCTATACAGACAGGATCTTACCTTTCAGCTAATTACATGGACGATTATACCCTGAAACGTCGCAATCTGGAAGCTGAACTCAGGGAACAGCTTATAAAAGGCAGAATCAGTATAGTTAAATACTACATGGTTCTCGAAGACCTCACCATTTTTGAACTGGCGGCGCGCGCCGGAATCAGAAAATCAAGGGTGAAAAAGCTCCTGAATCCTGTGTATTTCGGCACAGTTTCGGCTGATGAAATTATTCGGTTTTCGGGAGTTTTCAATGTAGCTCCGGCAAACCTTTTCCAGGTTATTCTGATCGAGTCGAAAGGAACGCTGGAATCAAACCATATCCTTGAAAATAAAGCCGAACATATTTCTATCGCTCAGTCGCCAACTGCCAATCCTTTCGTTGTACTTACCAAAATTGAGGAACGAAATTAGATGATCATAAATAACTATGAACATAAAATGGCAGCGCATTGCGAATCAGGAACAATCGCATCGCTACTGAGCCATCGCGGTATGGAGATTACAGAGCCACTGGTTTTCGGAATTTCAAGCGGTATATTTTTTGGATACTTTCACAAAATGAAATCATTCGCTTTTCCTACATTTATTGTCCGAAATAAGCCGGGACAGATGCGGAAAAATATTGAAAAACGTCTCGGAGTCAGGTTTAAAACCTATAATTTCAGAGACCCGGTAAAGGGTGAAATGAAACTTGATGAACTGATCCGGCAACAGATTCCTGTTGCCAATCAGGTCGACTTTTTCTATCTCGATTATGTTCCATCCTGGGAACGGGTGCATATCAACGTCCATTTCCTTGTAGTTATTGGTAAGGAGGAAAACCGGTATATCGTTAGCGACGCCTATTTCCCGAAATTGGTTGAACTTGATGCCTTATCGCTGGAAAAGGGAAGATTTGCGGGAGGAAATATGTCGCCTAAAGGGTTTATTTTTCATGTTGACAGTTTGCCAACTCAGGTAAACCTGAAGCCGGCAATTCTCAAAGGCATAAGCAAAGCCTGCTTTAATATGCTGAAAATTCCAATCCCTTTCCTCGGTATCAAAGGAATCAGGATGTTTGCAAAAAAAGTGACAGAATGGCCCAAATTTGCACGCGATACCGAACATCTTTCTCATGAAATCATGAAAATTAACATCCTGCTCGAAGACCAGGGAACCGGCGGCGCAGGATTCAGGTTCATCTATGCAACATTTCTTCAACAGGCTGCCGCAATAACCGGAATTGCAGAGCTGAAATCGCTTTCGGAAGAACTCATGAACATTGGAGATGGATGGCGTGAAATATCGCTGTTCACAGCCCGAATCGGAAAAAACCGCGACCTTGGACCAGATAAATTAAAACAATTAAGTGAAATGATTTATGACCGGGCAGATGTTGAAGAGAGGTTCTTTAAATCCTTGTCCCTCGCAATAAAATAATTGCCAAAACTAAATTACTTATGCCTGAACCAACTGATGAGTTAAAACTTGAAATCAAAAGCATGATCATCTCCACACTTGGCATTACCGATGTTGACCCCGTGGATGTGGATGAAGAGAAACCTCTTTTTGGCGGTGGAAATGCTCTGACACTTGATTCAGTTGATGCAATTGAAATCATCATGGCAATTCAGCGAACTTACGGTTTCCGCATTGCCGACCAGACTCTGGCTCGTGAAGTTATACGCTCAATAAATAGCATTGCACAGTTTATTACCGACCAGCGTTTGGTGAAAATTACTCCTTAGCAAACCCGGTTTTGAAAGACTCCTACCTAACCGCCGGAATTACAATCGGTCAACTGTTTCGGCTTTTGAACCGGAATAAAGTTGCTTTCAATGCAAAAACCCTGTTAAGGCTTGCATTCCTGTTGCAGGGAGCTTGTTGGTCGTCTTTGTTTTCTTTAATTGAAAAAGCCAGATTTGCCGACACTCTGAATAACGTGAAAGTTCCTGATGATCCGGTTTTTATCATTGGTCACTGGCGAACAGGATCTACATACCTGCATCAGGCGCTGAACCTGGATATAAACTTTCATGCTCCTACTCTTTTTGAGGTTGCCGTGCCTGACAGTTTTCTTGTTTCCTATCCATATTACCGTCCTCTTTTCAAAAGGCTGATTGGAAAACATCGCCCCATGGACCAGGTAGAAATCGGGATGGATGAACCCCAGGAAGACGAATATGCCATTTACAGGACGACTTCATATTCACCTCTTGAACGACTTGTTTTTCAGAGTTCAGAGAATTATTTTCTGGATAATGAAACGCCATTCTTTCCTCCTGCGGACGATCTTGAACAATGGAAAAAAGAGATTCGGGACTTTTACCGTAAACTCAATTATAAAAGCGGAAAGAGAATTATTTCAAAGAATCCATTCAATTCGTTTAGAATAGATACACTTCTCCAAATATTTCCCAAAGCAAAGTTTATCCATATTACAAGGCATCCATTTAACGTTGTACCTTCAACCGTAAATATGTGGAAAATACTGGGAAAACAAAATACTCTGACAAATCATCCGGTAAATCCTACGGTTGAAGAAGTGGCACGATTTCTTGGCAAACTACTCAATGCAGTCGAAAAAGCAAAAGGCGATCTTCCTGCCGGAACCATAGCAGAAATCCGTTTTGAAGACCTCGAAAAAAGTCCGGTTTCAGTAATCGCGAACCTTTATACACAGTTGAACCTCCCTTTTTCCTCCGGTTTTGAAGAGAGAATTAAAGATTTTATTAAGAAAACAAGCTATTACAAGAAAAATAATTTCACCCTGAAAGACGACGAAAAAAGATTGATAGGGACGGAGCTGGGCTTATATTTTGCCCCGACCTGAATTGCCCCGACCTGAATTGCCCCGACCTTTAGGTCGGGGGATAAGGAAACTAAGCTGCACACTGGGCTTTAGCCCAAAATCAATTTTTTTAAGACCGCACTCATCTATGCCAATCATGAACAACAAATTTTTCCCTGAAATAGAACAAACGTCGCTGGAGAACATTCAGAAATACCAAAACAACAGACTCCACGAGGCGCTTGAATACCTTGGCGCCAATTCGCTGTTTTACAAGGATATGTTTCAGAAACACAGGATAGACATTCGGAAAATCAAATCCGTTGAAGATTTTGCTCAGATTCCGGTTACGATGAAAGACGATCTGCAAAACCAAAACAGCGATTTTCTCTGTGTGCCAAAAACCAAAATCATTGATTACATTACAACTTCCGGAACAATGGGCAATCCCGTAACTTTTGCCATGACTGATAAAGATTTGGACAGGCTGGCTTATAATGAAGCCATTTCGTTTACCTGCGCCGGAGGTTCTCCAACGGATGTTTATCAGTTAATGACTACAATTGACCGGCGGTTTATGGCGGGACTGGCATATTTCATGGGAATCAGGGCGCTCGGCGCCGGCATTGTCAGAGTTGGGAATGGCATTCCTGAATTACAGTGGGATACCATTAACCGGATAAAACCAAATTCCATAATTGCCGTGCCATCCTTCATTCTCAAAATAATTGAATTTGCAGAACGCCGCGGAATTGATTATTGCAACAGCAGCATAAAAAACGCTGTATGTATTGGCGAACCGCTACGAAACACCGATTTTTCACCGAATACGCTGGGCAGAAGGATACAGGAAAAATGGCGACTCCGGCTCTTTTCAACTTATGCCTCCACCGAAATGGCAACCAGTTTTACAGAATGTTCCCAAGGTATTGGCGGGCATCACCACCCTGAACTGATAATAGTGGAATTTCTCGACGACAACAATAACCCTGTTGCCGAAGGTGAACCGGGAGAAGTCACAATCACTACTCTTGGCGTTGAAGGAATGCCTTTACTGCGTTTCAAGACGGGGGATATTTGTTATCATCATACCGAACCTTGTAAATGCGGACGAAATACAATACGTCTTGGTCCCATATTTGGTCGAAAAAACCAGATGATCAAATACAAAGGAACAACGCTTTACCCACCTGCGCTTTACGATATTCTCGACAATATTGATTATATCTCGAACTACATCGTTGAAGTTTATACTAACCAGATTGGAACCGATGAAATCAGGATTCGCGTAAGCGGAAAAAATATCGGAGAAGAAAAAGAGACAGACATAAAAGACCATTTCAGAACAAAACTGCGAGTAGCGCCGTTAATTTCCTTTGAGCATGAATCCGCTTTACAGAAATTGCAGTTTCCCGAAACCAGCCGTAAACCCATAAAATTTATTGACAACCGCGAAAAAAACTGAAATTCATTTCATCCTTACCCCTTTGATATAGGTATTTTCAACATGAGTTGAAGGAACGCGTTCAATGGGAACATGTAGGATATCCTGATCAAGAATCACAAAATCGGCATCCTTGCCTACTTCAAGACTGCCTTTTGTTTTTTCCATAAAATTTGCCTTTGCCGCCCAAATAGTTATTGACTGTAGCGCCTCCTCGCGTGACAGCGCATTTTCCGGTTCGAAACCTCCTTCAGGAAATCCTTTCAAATCCTTTCGTGAAACTGCTGCGTAAAAAGTTAATAGCGGGGAAATATTTTCGATTGGAAAATCTGTGCCATTCGCGAGCCACCCATTCTGGTTCATTAACGATTTGTAGGCGTAAGCGTCTTTGATTCTTTCATGTCCAAGCCGATTCTCAGCCCAGTTCATATCGGAAGTTGCATGTGTTGCCTGAACAGAAGGAATGATAGAATTATCGCCAAAAAGATGAATATCGGCAGGATCCACAACTTGTGCATGTTCTATTCGCCATCGAAGGTCATTCCTGCCTTTCAAAAAATCTGCATAAATATTTAAAACCAGACTGACGGCAGAATCTCCGATACAATGTGTATTTACCTGATAGCCATTATCTAATGCCATTCTACATAAAGTCTTCATCGAATCAGGGGAGGTGACAATTATTCCCGACTGACCGGGCGCGTCGGAATATGGTTTCTTTAATCTTGCCGTCCGGCTTCCAAGACTTCCGTCAGCATAAATTTTTATTGACCTTGCAACCAGGTTATCTGTTTGATAGATGCCTTTTCGGATCAAGTTGCAGATGTTTTTTTCATTCGGGGTCAACATGGCATAAATCTGCATAGAAAGCGCTCCGGTTTTTTGCATCGAATCAAGAACCATAACCTGGTCGTAATCGAGACCGGCATCGCTTACGGTTGTCAATCCAACGGCAAAACATCTGCGTTCGGCTTCTTTCAATAACCTGCTCAATTCGTCACCCGCAGGAACAGGGGCTGCGCTTCGCATTTTGTCGGCGGCAGTTTCGCTTAAAATGCCAGTCAGAATATTATTTTTAATTTCTACCTGTTCGTTGGCAAACGAGTTTGATTTGTCAATTTTAGCAGCTTCAAGCGCAGCCTCGTTAGCCAATACTACATGACCATCAACCCGGATAAGCATAACCGGGTTATTTGGATAAAGTTGATTAAGACGTACATTATCCGGAAAATGCCTTTCCGTCCAAAGGTTCTGATCCCATCCCCGTCCAACCAGCCATTTGCCTTCTGTATGTTTTTCCGATTGAAGCCGTTGGATCACTTCATCGAACGAAGCGCAACCTGAAAGGTCAATATACTGTAAACCCAGCGCATATCCAAAGAAGTGACAATGAGCGTCAATAAATCCGGGATAAACAATCTTTCCCTTCAGATTAAGAATTTCCGGCGCATCAAAACCTGCTGATATTTCATCTTGCGTTCCAATTGCCACTATTTTCCCATTTTTAACGGCAAAGGCTTCAGCCTTTGGTATGTTTGCAGCAACGGTGAAAACATCTCCATTGGTTACAATTAAATCGGCTTTTTGTTTCATCCTGTTGCACGAAATTATGACAAAAACTACTAATATGATTAGAAAACAACGGTGTCCATTCATTTTAAAATATTGGTTTTATGATGGTTTGCCAAAAATATGAAGTATTTTTCAAAACTATTGACTTTTATTCAAATGATTTATTACTTTTGTGTCAACCTAAACTTAATATATTCATGAAATATAAATCTATTAATCCTAGATTTATTATCGTTTTCTCTGTTATTCTTTTTGCAGCCTTTATCAGGTTGCTGCCGCATTGGCCAAACTTTACGCCTATTGCAGCTATGGCTTTGTTTGCCGGTACCTATTTCGACAGAAAGCAATATGCTTTCGCCCTTCCGATCGCCGCGATGTTCATAAGCGATCTCGTGATAGGTCTGCACGCCAATATGCCTGCAGTTTATATGAGTTTTGCCATAACGGTGCTGATCGGTATGATGATCCGGAAAAAAGTTAATGTGGGTTCAGTTCTGCTGGCATCTTTTTCTTCTTCGGTTATCTTTTTTCTGATAACCAATTTTGCTTCATGGCTCGCCAGCCCTTATTACCCGCAAACCTTTGCCGGTCTTGCTGAATGTTATGTGGCAGGACTAATGTTTTTCCGGGACACTACTAATGGGATTTCATTTTTTATGAACGACCTGATCGGCAGCCTGTTTTTCAGTGCGGCATTCTATGGATCTTTCTACCTGGTTCAGATGAGGTTCCCGGTACTGGATAGAGCCAGATTCTGAGTGAATAACGCTTCTGCCTGCTGAAAAGGAGAAGAAATTTCGATTTGAGAAACCTTAAAAATCGTTAGCGCCATTGAATCAATTTTCAATGGCGCTTTTCTATACTTTTATTATTGAAATGGCTGATATTATTCACCTTTTACCCGATTTAGTTGCCAATCAGATTGCTGCCGGAGAAGTTGTACAACGACCTGCCTCTGTTGTAAAAGAATTATTAGAAAATACTATTGATTCCGGAGCTACAGAGGTGAAACTGATCATTAAGGAATCGGGTAAAATGCTTATCCAGGTTACTGATAATGGTTGCGGGATGTCGGAACGCGACGCCAGGATGTGTTTTGAACGCCATGCTACATCTAAAATTCAGAAAAGTGATGATCTTCTCCAAATCAGGACGTTAGGTTTCCGCGGAGAAGCGCTCGCCTCCATTGCCTCCATTGCCCATGTTGAATTGAAAACTAAACGACTTGACGATGAGATAGGTACAAGCGTGCAGGTAGAAGGAACCGTATTTAAGGAACAATCGCCTGTTAATTGTCAGAATGGAAGCTCCATCAGCGTTAAAAACCTTTTTTATAATGTTCCGGCGCGCAGGAATTTTTTAAAATCAAACACTCTTGAACTGAAATATATCATTGAAGAGTTCTTCAGAGTTGCGCTTGTAAATCCTCATGTTTCATTTACTTTTTATAACCATGACAAAACTCAGTTCAAGGTACCTCCAGGTAATCTTAAACAGCGAATTGTTAATCTTTTTGGTACATCCTACAATCAGCGTCTGATCCCGGTTGAACAACATACCGACCTTGTAAATATTTCCGGTTTTATCGGCAAACCTGAATTTGCAAAAAAAACGCGAGGCGAACAGTATTTCTTTACCAATGGAAGGTTCATGAAAAGCCCTTATCTTCATCATGCCATCGAAGGAGCGTTTAAAGAGTTGATACCTCACGATTCGCTGCCATCTTATTTTATATACATGGAAGTTGACCCTCAAACCATTGATGTTAATATCCATCCAACAAAAACCGAGATCAACTTTCAGGATACTAAAAGTATTTATGCAATCCTGCATGCTGCGGTAAAGCAATCAATAGGTAAGTTCAACATTTCTCCAACAATTGATTTTGATGTTGAAAACAGTTTGAACCTCACTCCCCTTGCGCCCAACCAACAGATAGAGCAGCCAGTTATCAAGGTAAATCCTGATTACAATCCTTTTGAAAAAAAAACCGAACCTCAATCAAAATTTAGTTTTTCGCAATCATCAAGGCAAGACGTCAGGGGCTGGAATGATTTTTATGCAAACAGTCAGAAAAACAACCAGGAAAATTTACCTATCCAACATTCAACTGACTTTCCTGAGCAATCTTTTGGCGCCGAAGTAGCGAACGCTAACCAGTTTCGAAAGATCAGCATTCAGATACAACAGTCGTTCATTCTAACATATACAAAAACTGGCGTCATCGTCATTGATCAGCAGCATGCCCATGAGCGTATTCTATATGAAAATTTTTCTGAAACTCAGCAGAACTCTGAATCTACTGGTCAACACCAGCTTTTTCCACAAACAGTAAATCTGTCGCCCGACAATGCAGCTTTTTACCTCGAATGGAAAGATTATTTTACAGAAATCGGATTCGACATCAATGACTTTGGTAATGGATCTTTTGTTATTCATGCCTTTCCCTTTCATATTTCGCCTTCTGATCCTGTCGGTTTTTTCGAATCAGTATTAGAAGGATTAAAATCACCCGGAGGTGAAAATAAACTGAACCAGCGACAAATCCTGGCGAAAACCCTGGCAAAAAAACTTGCGGTTAAAAGAGGCAGATCATTGCAACATGAAGAAATTGAAGCGCTGATTGAGAACCTGTTTGCCTGCAAAGTTCCCGAATTATCGCCAGATGGTAAACCAACCATGGTAATTATGTCGTTTGATGACCTATATAAAAAATTCAAAATTTACTGATACAAAAAGTAATGACACAACAATATAGTCCAGCGGGTTTCACCCTTCTTCCACCGGTTGTCAAAAATCTATTGATTATCAATGGATTATTTTTTCTCGCTACTAATTCCTTCGAATCTGCCTTTGGCATTGACCTTGCCAACCTGCTCGGTTTGCATTATTTCCAGTCGGATTTATTCAGACCATACCAATTTGTAACCTACATGTTTTTACATGCCAATTTCCAACACATTCTCTTCAACATGTTCGCCTTGTGGATGTTTGGTTACCTAATCGAAAATGCATGGGGGTCCAAAAGGTTTTTGACCTACTACATGGTTACCGGCATTGGCGCGGCAATGGTCCAAACTTTTGTTAACTGGCTTGATATTTCATCAATCCAGGCAGCGGCGCAAACATATTCCCAGAACCCTTCGGTAGAAGGCTTTATCGGCTTTGTCAGGCATCATTTTCCACAATATTATGATGCTCAAGGAACTACTATAAGAAATTTTATAGACCAATGGTCACTTTCCAGTAATTCTCCGGGATTTGTTGTTCAGTCAATTGATTATACCAGCCAGTTGATTAAACTGCAAATGGACGTGCCTACAATTGGGGCATCGGGAGCCGTATATGGTATTCTTCTTGCTTTTGGAATGATGTTTCCAAATATGCTTGTGTTCGTATATTTTCTCTTTCCCATAAAAGCCAAATGGATTGTAATAATATATGGCGCTATTGAGTTGTTTTCAGGTATTTCGAAAAACGCAAGCGACAACGTTGCTCACTTTGCCCATCTCGGCGGAATGATCTTTGGTTTCTTTTTAATTGTTTACTGGAGAAAAAGGACAGGCAGCTTATCATCATGATGAATTATTCTAACAATCCACAGCCCAACCCATTTGATGAACTTAAAAAGTTCTTCATAAAAGGATCAGGATTATCTGTATTGATCCTGATAAATATTTCAGTCTGGGTTCTGATACAGGCGCTCAAGGTAATTTTCTTCTTTTTCAATAACCCTGGAGACGATAGCATTGATAACCTGATACTTCATGCGCTGGCTATCCCCGCTTCTGTTCCCGACCTGGCAATGAAACCCTGGACCTTGGTAACGTACAATTTTCTACATATTGATATATGGCATATTCTATTCAATATGCTTTGGCTTTATTGGTTTGGAAAAATATTTCTCGAATTTCTTACTGCGCGGAAGTTGGTATTTGTTTATTTGTTTGGAGGAATCACCGGGGGGTTGGTTTACGTATTTGCGTTCAATGTTTTTCCGGTATTCGCTGATATTGTTCCCTCCTCTTTCGCACTCGGGGCTTCTGCATCGGTTATGGCAATCGTAACTGCAATTTCCTTTTATGTGCCAGGATATACCATTCAACTTTTTCTGATCGGAAAGCTGCGAATCGGATATCTTGCAATAATCCTCTTTGTTTTTGATTTTTTCATGATTCCTTCGGGGAATGCAGGAGGACATCTTGCTCATATCGGAGGCGCCTTATTTGGGGTTATATACATCTGGTTTTACAAAATTTCTCAGAAAGCATATAAACATGCCGGCAGCGGATCCATATTTGATAAGATTGAAAATTTGTTTAAAATAAGGAAACGGCGAACCTATTCATCCGCTAATTTTGCAGCAAGACCAAAGTCGGACGATGAATACAATAAACAAAAAAAGGAAAGTCAGCGCAGAATTGACGAAATTTTGGATAAAATAAGCAAAGGCGGTTATGACAGTTTGACCCGCGAAGAAAAGGAATTTTTATTTACAACTTCAAATAAGCGCTGATATACATATTGTTAAATGAATAAAGGTCGAAAAATTCTAACTGTAACGCTTTTAGTCCTTAATTTGGTATCGGTAGTGTCGTTGCTCGCTTCTTATGTCGCTGCATTTATAAATCCGGGAAAAGCCTGGATTTTTGCATTTTTCGGTCTTGCTTATCCGGTTATTCTTTTAATAAACATCATCTTCGTTTTTATCTGGCTTATCCTTTGGAAACGCTATATTTTTATCTCTCTGATATGTATATTACTGGGCTGGAATAATCTGCGTTCTCTCTATCCTTTCAGATTTTATGCATCCAGCCCATCCAATGGCATTAGTCTCAAGGTTCTCAGTTATAACGTACACCGCTTATATGGTCAGAATCGTTCAACCAGGTCGGGTGAAACCAGGAGTAAAGTCACCGATTTTTTAGCCGGACAGAAAGCTGACATTATGTTTATCCAGGAATTCTTTGCAAGGGGTGAGGATTATTTAGTGACTCTTGAAAAATTCACTAAATCTATCAATCTGGAATACTATTCCTTTACGAACTACCGGAGTTTCCAGTATAAACAAAAAATTAATGCCATTGCCATATTTTCAAAATATCCTATCGTCAATTCAGGACATTTTAAACTTCAGGATGGAAGTTTATTTGCAGTTTTCGCCGACATTGTTATCAACGAGGATACAATCAGGCTTTATAACCTTCATCTTGAATCAATCCGGTTCGGAAACGAAGATTATTCATTTTATTCGCATCTCACTGAGCCTGATAATGAAAATGAAGCTATACAGTTGAAAGAGGGCTCGAAACGTATGCTTTGGAAACTTCGGAAGGCTTTTATCCTCCGGGCGGCACAGGTAACTATTTTATCGGATGATGTTGCAATGTGTCGCTATCCTGTTATCCTCGGCGGTGATTTCAATGATACGCCATCTTCATACACCTATTATCAGTTGACTCAAACACTGAATGATTCCTTTAAAGAATCGGGGAATGGATTCTTTGAGTCAACATATCTGGGCAAATTTCCGTCATTCAGAATTGATTATATTATGTACTCCTCACATTTTAAATCTGTTGAGTATAAAAAGATAGATATTTCCCTTTCGGATCATTATCCTATTGTCTCAACGCTCATTTATAAAGCAAAAAAATAGTACCCGTGGATTTCAAGTTAACATCGGACTTTATTCCAACCGGCGACCAACCCGAAGCAATCAGGCAACTCGTTGAAGGCATTCAGCGGGGCGATCCCGGACAGGTTCTACTCGGTGTGACAGGGTCAGGGAAAACCTTTACAATCGCCAACGTAATTGCCCAGGTTCAGAAGCCCACTCTTGTTTTAAGTCACAATAAAACACTGGCTGCGCAATTATACGGTGAATTCAGGCAGTTTTTCCCTGAGAATGCCGTGGAATTTTTTGTTTCATATTATGATTATTATCAGCCTGAAGCTTTCATTCCTTCCACCAACACCTACATTGAGAAGGATCTTTCAATCAATGATGAAATCGAAAAACTTAGGTTAAGCGCCTCTTCTTCACTTTTGTCGGGAAGACGCGACATCATTGTTGTATGTTCTGTTTCATGCATTTATGGAATCGGAAATCCGGATGATTTTAGCGAGAGCGTAATCAGACTGAAACCGGGTAATCAAATCGGACGCAAAACGATGTTAAATTCGCTGGTAAATAGCCTTTATTCAAGAACTGAGGCAGATTTTACGCGAGGAAAATTCAGGGTTAAAGGCGATACAGTTGACATTTTTCCCGCTTACCTTGATATTGCATACAGAATCATCTTTCTCGGCAATGAAATTGAAACTATTGAATCATTTGACCCGCTTACCGGAAGGAAAATTGACGTCATGGATCAGATGACACTTTATCCTGCAAATATTTTTGTAACATCTCAGGATAAAATGAAGGAAGCGCTCTTTGAAATTAAGGATGATCTGATGAAACAGTGCGCTTATTTCAATGAAACCGGGAAAGAACTTGAGGCAAAACGACTGGAGGATCGCGTTGGGTATGATATTGAGATGATGCGCGAACTTGGGTATTGCTCAGGGATTGAAAACTATTCGCGATATTTCGACGGCAGGACGTCAGGTTCGCGACCGTTTTGTCTTATTGATTTCTTTCCTGATGATTTTCTGATGGTTATTGATGAGAGTCATGTTTCAATTCCTCAAATCCGCGCCATGTATGGAGGTGACCGCTCACGCAAGCAAACCCTGGTGGAATATGGTTTTCGGCTTCCTTCGGCGCTCGATAACCGTCCATTGAAATTCGATGAGTTCGAAACCCTCGTTAACCAGACCATCTACGTTAGCGCTACCCCGGCTGA
This sequence comes from Bacteroidota bacterium, assembly GCA_026391715.1. Taxonomy (GTDB): domain Bacteria; phylum Bacteroidota; class Bacteroidia; order Bacteroidales; family FEN-979; genus CAIVAT01. The sequence goes on along the minus strand of JAPLDO010000223.1, from coordinate 34,235 downwards.
TTTTGAATTGCAGCAATGCGAAGGAGTAATGGTTGAACAGGTAATCAGACCAACCGGGCTGCTTGATCCCTTTGTTGAAGTAAGACCAAGTCTGCGGCAGATTGATGATCTACTCGATGAAATCAACCAGCGGATTCAGAAACATGAACGCGTACTTATTACCACGCTCACGAAACGAATGGCTGAGGAACTTACAAGCTATTTTTCGAAGATTGACATTCGATGCCGGTATATTCATGCTGATGTTGAAACCCTTGAAAGGGTGGAAATTCTACGTGACCTGAGACTCGGTGTTTTTGATGTTCTTATTGGCGTAAACCTGCTTAGAGAAGGGCTTGATCTGCCAGAGGTTTCGCTTGTCGCTATCCTGGATGCTGATAAAGAAGGTTTCTTGCGTTCCGAAAGGTCATTAACTCAAACAGCAGGCCGCGCTGCAAGGAATATTAACAGCCGCGTAATTATGTATGCCGACAAGATTACCGAATCAATGAAACGCATGATGTTCGAAACCAACCGCCGGCGTGAAAAGCAAATTGCCTATAATGTCAAATACAATATTACTCCTACGCAGATTGTCAAAAAAACATTAGACATTCCGGGCCAAACTGCCATTGCTGATGGACTACCGCGAGGGCCAGTACCTTATATTGAAAAAGACGAAATCAATGTGGCTGCCGATCCTGTAATCCAATATCTGTCGAAAGATAAACTTCAAAAACTGATAGCAAAGAACCGTAAAGCGCTGGAAGAAGCTGTTAAAAGTCTTGATTTCCTTGAAGCGGCAAGGCTTAGGGATGAAAATAAAATTCTTCAGGATAAACTCCAGGAAGCGAAAAACGGGTTCCTTCAGAAGAAAGAACCCGTTTTTATTTTGCGTTTCAGTTCCTGCTATTTTACATCAAGCAGTTCAACATCAAACACCAGAGTTGAAAATGGAGGAATTTTTCCGTTATCGCGATCGCCATAAGCAATGCTCGAGGGAATGACCAATATAGCTTTGCCCCCAACATTCATCATCCCGATGCCTTCGTCCCAGCCTTTAATCACTTGTCCCTGACCCAGGTTAAATTCAAACGGTTCATTCCTGTCACGCGACGAGTCGAATTTAGTGCCATCTAACAGCGTTCCTGTATAGTGAACCTTAACCTTTTTTCCGGCAACAGCTTTGGCGCCTGTTCCTTTTACTTTTTCAACGTAAACCAAACCGCTTGCGGTGGGTTTTGCCGTAATATTTTTATCTTTCAAATATTTATTCATAAGCGCTCCTTCTTGTGTTTTATTGGTTGTTTTCTTCATTTCTTCCTTCTTCTTGTCCTCAGCAACCTTTTTCTGGTGATCTGCCTTTGAAGTTACATCAACAACTTCCACATCATAAATAACAGTAGAATATGGAGGAACCATTGCGCCGCGTCCTGTTTCTCCAAAAGCAATTTTGGAAGGAACAACCAGCGTTGCTTTGCCGCCTTTCAACATTTTTGTGATACCTTCCTCGAATCCGGGAGTATCAAAACGTTTGCCGCATTCAAATTCCATAGGCTCGCCGCGATCTAAAGTAGAAAAAACCTGCTTGCCATCAATAAGTGAAACTTTGAAATTAGCCTTTACCCAACATCCTGAATCAATTTTAGCGCCTTGTCCCGGTAACGTTTCAATAAAATACAAACCTGAATTTGTAGGAACTACTGTTATTTTCTTTTCTTCAATATATTTCTTCAAACTCTCTTCTTCCTTTTTAATCAAGGTTACTGGTGAATCAACCGATAATAATGTAATATAGAAATGAACTATGCTATTGCTGTCAATAAACGGAGGACGCTGCGGCTGGCGAAAAGTTTTTGTAAACAAGGAATCTGCATTGATAATGAAATCGGCGCTATCGCCAACTGATAACATTTTAATTCCTTCATAAATATCTCCTTTGAAATCAGATTTTGGCAGTTGAAATCTGACAGGGGTGTTCATGGCAGTTTTGCTGTTAAACAACGTTGAGTCTTTATAACTGTAACGCATATTAAGCGACACCCAATCACCCTGACGTGGTTTTACGGTGTCTTTGCTCACTTTAAAAAGCTTATAATACAAGCCTGTTTCCGTTTTATCATAGCCGGGATACTTTGAGGAACAAGCTAACATAGTCAGAGCAACCAACATTACCATGACCAATGGATTCACAAACACTTTTTTCATACTTTGGATTTTTGACATTTTAGTTAATAATAATAATATAAGTACATTTTTCGAGGTGCAAAGGTAATAAATAAAATCACCTCAGAAACCATCAATTAATCGGATTTGTTACATGAATAAGTTCCACATAATAAACAAGAATCGCCCTGGTTGGTATTTTCTCAAGGTCGCCAAGGAGACCATAAGCGAGATAAGAAGGAACAATAAATTTGGCGCGATCCCCCTGATGCATAAGCATAACTCCTTCTTCAAGACCGCTGGTAACTTTTCTTTGTCCAGCAATAAAGGTAAAAGGATGCAAGGAATCTGATTGAAAAACTACATCGCCGGTTAATAATTTCACTGAATAGCTAATTGTTACTGTCGCTCCTTTATTTGGGGTAAGTCCGGTTCCCTTTTTTATGATTACAAAACGCAATCCGGTTGAAGTAGTTTCCATCCTCCATTTATAGCGATTAATAAAATCCGCTATTTCCTGGTTTTCAATTTGAACAATCTTCTGATTATATAATAACAAGGAGTCATCCAGTATTTGAAGATTGGCTTTAATTTCTTTTTCCTGGGAGGGTTCCATGCAAGATTGTAATTCAAGGGACAACAGAAGGAAAAAAATGAAGATAATCCGGGAAATCACTAATAAACCGTTTTGAGTTGAGATTGAAAAGATGGTAGTAAATTTCTGAATTTCATTACAGTATCCTCCAGAGATGTTGTGCAGTTGGCGCCTGCTGCATTCCTGTGACCCCCTCCGCCGAAACATTCCATGGCAAGTTTATTCACTGAAAAATTTCCTTTAGAGCGAAATGAAACTTTAACGATTCCGTCTCTTTCTGTAAAAAGCGCTGCAAGGTTGATATTCTTTATTGACAAAGCATAATTTACAATGCCTTCAGTATCTCCTATTTGATGATTGAACCGTTCGAGGGCATGCTTTGACAGGATAATAAAAGCTGTATAAAATTCCGGTAAAACCACCAGTTGATCGCTGATTGAATAACCCAGCAAACGAAGTCTGTTTTCAGAATAGGTATCATAGATAAGTCGGTGCAACTGTTCGCCATTGATGCCAAGTCGAAACAATTCAGCGATGATCAGGTAGGTTTTTACATAATTACAAGCATAACTCAGCGACCCTGTATCGGTAATAATACCGGTATAAATGCACTCAGCGATTTCTTTATCAAGCAAATGCAAATCTCCCCTTGATTCGATGAAATTATAAACAAGTTCCGAAGTAGAGGAAATAAGTGTGACAGATATCTTAAAGTCAAATTCATCAGTAGGATTAAGATGGTGATCAATCAGTACCTTTTTTGCAGAAGATTGACGAACCATATTCCCGGCTTCATTCAACCGGGACAACTGGTTATAATCTGCGGCAACAGTGATGTCCGCATTATTTATGGCGTTCTGACACGCCTCCTTGTTAATGGTATAGATCAAAATATTTTCACATCCCGGCATCCATGAGAGAAATTCAGGGTAAGTATCAGGAACCATGATATCCACAAGGTGACCTTTCTTTTTAAGATAAAAGGATAAAGCAAGACTTGACCCAAGCGCATCGCCATCAGGGTTGGTATGGGTAGTTATCAGTATTCTTTGGGGAGCAGACAGAAGTTCTGATATTGCAGCAAAGTCGGTATTTTCCAAATATATCAGTGTTTGAGAAATGCAAAAATAACGATATTTGAATTATAATTGTAATTTTGCTTCTGCTAATAGAATTGAATATGACTGGAAATATCACTTTCACAATGATAAAGCCCTCAACAGTGAAGGCTGGCTACACCGGCAACATTATTGCCAAAATTGAAGAGGGCGGATATATAATCAAAGCCTTGAGAAAAGTTTATATATCAAAAGAACAGGCTGGGCGTTTCTATGAAATGCATATCGGTAAACCTTTTTATGAAGATCTTACAACCTTTATGTCTTCAGGTCCTATTATTGTTGCTATCCTGGAAAAAGGGAATGCTGTTGAATCTTTCAGGAAATTTATTGGAGCAACTGATCCTGCAAAAGCAGAAGAGGGAACAATCCGAAAAGTATATGGAATAAGCCTTAGCGAAAATGCAATTCACGGTTCAGATAGCGATGAAAGCGCATGCCGAGAGTCGGGTTTCTTTTTTTCTGACCTTGAAAGGTTCTAATCATCTTTCAGGTTCATATTCCCTGAAAGTTTTATCATCGTAGAAAATTACAATCTTTTCCACCTTTTTTTCCTGTTTTTCTTTCCGCTGTACCTGACCCTTTGGAGGTTGCCGGTTTTCCGGTTTCGGTTCAACTGTTTCCGGTATGTCAAACAAAGTAACTTCTTTTTGAACATTTTGGACCGGAGCGGTTTCTATTTCCGTTTCAGCTTCGCTTGTTCCATATAGCAACCAATCTGCTTTAATGTCAGGATAACGCTTTAAAATTTTCATTATAAATTCAAGGCTGGGTTTATTTCGTCCAGAGAGTAGGTGAGACATTCCTGATCGTTGAATACCGATCTCGTCGGCAAATTGAGATGGCGATAAATTTTTTTCTTTCAGCATCTCAAGAATCCGGTCAACCATTTTACAAAATTTATTACAAAAGTAATGAATCCATTAATCTCAATAAAACATTTGTGAAAAATACTTAATCTAACTAATACCTTTAAGAATAACCTATAAACTAATGATTAAAAGCATTATATCAATAAATAAGGAAATGTATAAGGAATTACAACTGATAATTACAAAAGTAAACTGAATTTGCGAAATTTGTTTATGTATGTAATTACATTTGTAAACATTATGTTTGACGTTTGATATTTGTAACTGATAAATCCACTCCGAAAATAGTCTCCTTGCCAGAGTATTCCCAATGATAATAGTAGAAAGCAAAGCAATTCGCTTCCAATAAACATAGAATCAGATAAAAGTTGTAGAGAAAAATTAGTTTTAACAATTAAGGTATGCAATCGGATACTCATTAACCGAATCATTGTTGATTACAGTTGTAATATAAAATGTTTACAACATGCAATTGAATTAAATATTCAATTCATAGTTTATTAAACTTGATCTTATACTCTGAATTAGCGCGACTTATTAAATTCATGCAAATTTTAAAATCAATTCATTGCACAAATGTGAACTGAATGTTTATAATAATAATTCCATTAATTCAACGGTTTATTGGTTTTCCGATAAACAATTTGAATCTTGTAACGAAAGGAACAATTGTATTAAGGTAAGAATTTTTCTATTAAACTTATCATACCTTCAGTTTCGGAGGGTAAAAACCAGACCATTTTCGGGTCCTTGTTAAACCAGGTCATCTGTCGTTTGGCATAACGTCGGGAGTGAGTTTTGATTTTTTCTATCGCCAGCCCGAGCGGATACTGTTCATCGAAATGGTCAAATAATTCTTTGTAGCCTACGGTATTAAGGGCATTGAGATGTCTGTATGGGTAAAGCTCGCGCGCTTCCTCAACCAATCCGGCGTCAATCATCCTGTCCACCCTATTGTTGATTCTTTCGTTCAGCGTTTCCCGTGGATGTGTAATCCCTATTTTCAATATTCTGAATGGTCGTTCTTTGGGATTGTTAAGTCGCAACGATGAATAAGGTACGCCAGTTGTGTGGCAAATTTCCAGAGCACGGATTAGTCGGGCGGGATTTGCCAAGTCAACTATTGAAGCGTACTCCGGATCTGTTTTTTGCAGCTCTTCCTGAAGGGTTGCAATACCGTGTTGTTCCAGACGCAACTTCAGTTCAATGCGCACGGCAGGATCTGGGTCGGGTAATATATCTATTCCATGGCATACCGCATTGATATATAATCCCGAACCACCTACAAGAAAAACCACCCGGCGATCCTGAAATAGGCGCTTAAGTAATTGAAGCGCTTCAGTTTCAAACCGGGATACATTATAAGAATCGTGAATTGAGAGATGCCCGATAAAATGGTGCCTGACGGCAGCAAGTTCATGAGGAACGGGAAAAGCAGTTCCGATCTTCATTTCCTGAAAAAACTGTCGTGAATCTGCCGAAAGAATTTCGCTGTGAAAATGACTTGCAAGGTGTATACCTGTCTGAGTTTTTCCAGTCGCAGTAGGACCTGCCAGAACAACCAGTAATGGATTATTAAAAGTCATCCGAATCATGGTCGAAGCCCGACATTCGTCGATCGAGACTTTCGAGATCATCAAAATCATCCAAATGATCTATATGTTCGTCTTCCTGATCCTCATCGTTTTGACCGAAAGAATAGTCATAATCCGCAGAAACTCCCAATTCCTGATCTCCATTTGAAGAAGTCGCAGCTTCTGCCAGTAATCCACCCAGTTCGCTCTCGATGGCAGCAAGTTCATCTTCATTCTCAACAAGATGCTCAAGTTTGGCAATGTTGTTGATCGCGGGTAATGCGATTTTGGGTATGACAATCTTGGGGTCAATTGGTTTTTCAGGAACCGGCACAGGTTGCTCAGCTTTTTTCGGGAGTTCTCCAATGTGCTTAATACATCTGGGAAAAGAAATTGTACCTTCAGACTGAAAAATTTTAAAGAGTTCGAGGTGAAAGGAGAAATCCTCGCGTCCAACAAATTCGTAAATCATCTTTTGGTGAGGGTCTTCGATATAATTTTTCAATTTCTCGGTTTTCATCAGAGGCACCGGAACCAATTCAGTAACAACCTGATCGTTATCCTCGTCATATTTTCGAATTTGTTTTTTTGCCGATTTCAAAGAAATCTCACGATCCTTTTTATATTTCTTATCTGTAATATAGAAGGAAGCCTTTTCGCATCGGAGTAACTCGGATGAGTCGACCAAAATGTGGTGAAAATCGAGGAAAGTCTGATTAGGCTGGATTTCTATCTCCCGTAAAAACCCGTCACTTTCTTCACAAGTAACTTTAAATCGGTAAATCAGCATAGTTGTTGCATCTCAAAATCGGTTCAAAAATATAAAATTCTGCAATACCAGATACAAAAGGTTTACTGAATAGCCACGACAAGGCCTATTTTTTCGCCTTCACTGAGCATAAACCGGAATGCAGCTTCATAATCATTAGGAATTTGTCCTTCAAGAATGGCTTCTGTAATTGCTTCTTTGATAAGCCCTACTTGTTTTGAAGGTTTTATTCCGAAAGTCATCATGATAATCTCGCCGGAAATGGGTGGTTGCCAGTTTCGTAGTTTGTCCTTTTCCTCAATTTCTTTCAGCTTCTGGCGAACAATAATAAAATTACTGAGATATTTTTTCACTTTGACCGGATTTTTCGAAGTGATATCTGCATTACACAGCAGCATCAGGTCATCAATATCTTCACCGGTCTCGAAAAGTAAACGCCTGACAGCCGAGTCTGTTACAACATCTTCGGCAAGCACGATTGGCCGCAAATGCAATAGTACCAGTTTGGCGACGTACCGCATTTTTTCATTCAGCGGAAGTTTAAGCCTCGAAAATATTGCCGGGACCATTTTTGCACCTCTGAACTCATGAGCATGAAAAGTCCATCCGATACCCTGAATAAATTTTTTTGTGACCGGTTTGGCAATGTCGTGAAGGATGGCTGCCCACCTGAGCCACAGGTTATCCGAAATGGACGCCACATTGTCGAGTACAGCGAGCGTGTGAGAGAAATTATCCTTATGTCCTTTCCCTTCAATGATTTCGGCGCCTTTGAGTTCGCAAAACTCCGGAAATATAATATTCAGCAAACCAGTTTCATCAAGAAGGATAAACCCGGAAGATGGCGTCTTTGCCATGATGATCAGGTTAAACTCTTCAATGGTGCGTTCCTTGGAGACAATTCTGATTCTTTCAGCATTTCGTTTGATGGCTTCGAGGCAAACCGGGTGAATAGCGAAATTCAATTGGGTGGCAAATCTTATTGCGCGCATCATCCGCAACGGATCATCCGAAAAGGTGATATCGGAATCCAGAGGCGTGCGAATGATTTTCAATTTCAGATCCTCAACTCCTTTAAAAGGATCTATCAGCCTGCCATAATGCTCTGGCGTAAGATCAATAGCCATGGCATTTATAGTAAAATCGCGGCGGTTCTGATCATCCTCTATGGTTCCATCTTCCACAATAGGTTTTCGGGAATTAAGACGGTACGATTCCTTACGGGCGCCAACGAATTCTATTTGCCAACCTTGATAGCTGAACATGGCTGTCCCGAAATTCTTAAAAAATTTAACCGGGATATCTTCCCCAATCCGATTGGCAACCTTATGGGCAAAGTCAATACCGCTGCCAAGTACTACAATGTCAATATCTTTCTTATTATCGCGCTGTAACAACAAATCGCGCACAAATCCGCCGATCACAAATACCTGTAGATGCGATTCACCGGCAACCTGTGAAACGATTTGAAAGATTGGGATTGTGAGATGATTTTTCAAATGGCGAGGTAGCGAGGCAGTGAAATGGTGAAATTGCGTAATAGCCTTATGATGAAATTGTGGATTAGCATTTTGCAAATGTAAAGAAATGAAGTCTAAAATTCAGTTAAAAATTTGCGCTGACTGTATTGGGAATTTTGCGCGGAGTTGTATCTTTGGCATCAAATTGTTAATCATTTAACTAATTAAAAATTCAAAATTTTATGGCAAAAAGAACAATTGTTGCGATGCCCGGCGATGGTATCGGGAAAGTGGTACTTGATGAGGCAATCCGCGTATTGGATGCTGTCGGTTTTGATGCGGAATACATTCATGGCGATATTGGATGGGAATGCTGGCGTAAAGAAGGAGATCCATTTCCTGCCCGCACGCAAAAACTGTTAGAACAGCATAAAATCGGACTTTTTGGCGCAATTACCTCTAAGCCAAAAGATAAGACAGAGGCTGAACTGGCGCCCGAACTGAAAGGCAAGGGTTTTGTATATTATAGTCCGATAGTTAGTATGCGGCAGAAATATGATCTTGATATCTGTATGCGTCCGTGTAAAACTTTTAAAGGAAACCCGCTGAATTTTATTCGCCGGGGATTTGGCGGCGTTATTGAAGAGCCTATTATTGACACCATGATATTCCGGCAGAATACCGAAGGGCTTTATGGCGGCGTTGAATGGACAAATCCCCCTGATCAGGTATATGACGCGCTGATGACCCATAAGAAATTCAAAGAAAATTTTGCCTGGTGTCCGCGTCCTGATTTAGCTGTTTCAACCCGTATTTTCACCAGAAAATATACAACACGAATTGTAAAAGCAGCTTTCGAATATGCGAAATCTAAGGGTATTTCTACTGTCACCGTTTGCGAAAAGCCAAATGTAATCAGAGAAACCTCGGGAATGATGCTTAAAATTGCTCAGGAAATGGCGAAAAACGATTATCCCGGAATCAAAGTTCAGGATACTAACATTGACGCTCAAATGATGTGGCTCACCAAGAACCCTGAAACATATCCTGTAATTGTAGCGGGAAATATGTTCGGAGATATTGTTTCCGATGGTTTTGCAGGCTTGATTGGCGGACTGGGATTTGCATGCAGCGCCAACATAGGCCCGGAAATAGCAGTGTTCGAACCAACTCACGGTTCAGCGCCCAAATATGCAGAATTCAATCCCTCTATCGTAAATCCTATTGCAATGGTTTTGTCGGCAGTAATGATGCTCCAGCACATCGGCGAGATGGAACTGGCGGCAAAGATTTCAAAAGCTGTAGGAGAGTTGATTGAAGAAGGAAAAGTTAAAACCTACGATATGATGAAACTCGCTGGAAATCCTGATGTATTCAGTAAAGGAGCAGTTACAACACAGCAGATGGGAGATGCAATAATTAGCAAATTAAAATAGCAAGATAGCAAGGTAGCGAGGCGGCGAAATATTTCGCTGCTTCGCTACCTTGCTATTTCGCTACATAGACAAAGATATATGACCGACGAAATTATAGCCCTCTGGCCGGAGTTATTGTGGATCCAGGATTCTGATCTCCGTGAAAAAACAGCCAAAACATGGGAACTTGCGCTTGAAAGAAGCGTACTTTCCCCCGACGACCTCAATAAAATTCCATTTACCCTGCTTGCAGGTCCCGACCTTAAGGTTTCCTTTATGGCGCATAAACGCTGTGTGGTTCATGTGGCGCGTGACGCCGGAAACAAGATGAACGAGTTCTTCATGGATGAACTCCCGGTAAATATGGACATTCTTATTGCCGGCGCCATTCTCGCCGATGTTGGAAAATTACTCGAATACGAACTGGATTCCAACGGAAAATCATTTCAGGGAAAATACGGAAAATACCTGCGCCATCCTTTTTCAGGCGTTTCTCTCGCTGAACAATGCGGCGTTCCACCAGCGGTATGTCATATTATTGCCACTCATGCGGGTGAAGGCGACATGGTGAAACGAACTGTTGAAGCCTATATCGTTCATCATGCTGATTTTATGACCTTTGAGCCTTTCAGGGAAAGGCTAAAGTAAATAGCGAAATAGCGAAAAAATTACACTTTCATTTAAATTCATCTGTATGAATATAATAGAAAAAATTATAGCAACTCATTCAAATCAGGCGATTGTAAAACCCGGGGATATCGTTGATGTTTTCATTGATACCCGTGCGGCGCGTGATTTCGGAGGCGCCAATGTAGTGAAAAACCTCATGGATAATGGACTTTCCGTTGCCGACTCCTCGAAAACCATCTTTACATTCGATTGCAACCCTGGTGGATCTGACCAGAAATATGCAGCCAACCAGCATTACTGCCGCCAGTTTGCCCGTGAAAACGGCATCCGCGTTTACGATGTTGATGCAGGCATAGGCACTCATCTTGCCATTGATAAGGGAATGTCCTGGCCCGGCAGCACATTTGTTTCTACCGATTCCCATGCCAATATCATGGGCGCCATTGCTTCTTTCGGTCAGGGTATGGGCGATCAGGACATTGCCGCTGCCTGGGCTAAAGGAGCAGTTTGGTTCAAAGTTCCCGCTTCGGTTAAAATTATTCTTTCGGGAAAAAGACCTGATGGACTCTCAGCCAAAGACATTGTTTTGAACTTTCTTTCGATTTTCGGAGCCAATAAACTTCTTGGATATTCGATTGAGATTTATGGCGAAGAGACCGAAAAATTCAATCTTGCCGAGCGGATTACCATTTCATCCATGGGAACTGAAATGGGCGCAATTATCATCCTATTCCCCACCTCGCCTGCTTTGCTTGAAGAACTCAGGCATATTACAGGAAAGGATTTTTTTCCCGTAGTTGCAGATTCAGATGCAATCTATTTAAAAATCATCGAAATTGACATGAGCAAATTCGTGGTGATGGTTGCAAAACCCGGACATCCGCACGATGATATTTCGATTGATACGGTGAGAAATCAAAAAATTGACTCTGGTTTCATCGGAAGTTGCACCAATGGGCGCATTGAGGATTTGCGTGTTGCCGCCGCTATTTTGAGAGGACGAAAAGTGGCGCCAGGCGTTGTTCTGAAGATTGTTCCCGCCACAGATGCAATATGGACACAAGCCATGGACGAAGGTCTGATTCAGATTTTCAAGGAAGCCGGCGTTATGGTTTCCAACGCCGGATGCGCCGGATGCGCCGCCGGTCAGGTAGGTCAGAACGGACCAGGCGAGGTGACTATTAGCACAGGCAACCGCAATTTTGAAGGCAAACAAGGCAAAGGTTTTGTTTATCTCGCTTCACCTGCCGTTGTTGCAGCTTCGGCAGTTGCAGGCTTTATTACAACCCCCGACCAGATTCCGGAAAAACCGGCTCTCTTCTCCCCTACTGGTCACAAATCACCTGTAACCCGGCAGGAAAAAGCAAAAGTTGAAAAACCAACTACAGTCGAAGGCAACGTTTGGATCATTCCGAAAGATGATATTGATACCGATATGATTTTTCATAACCGGTATCTGACTATTACAGATATCAAGGAGATGGGGCAGTATGCGTTTGATAATCTGAAAGGATTTGAAGATTTTGCGAAAAAAGCAAACGCAGGCGATATCGTTGTCACTCAGAAAAATTTCGGCGCGGGAAGCTCCAGACAGCAGGCGGTTGATTGTTTCCTGTCGCTGGGAATTAGTTGCATTCTGGCTGAATCTTATGGCGCTATTTACGAGCGGAATGCCATAAATGCCGCTATGCCTATCCTCACTTATAGCCCCGAAATTATAACCCAGATGGAACTTCAGAACGGCGATCCAATCAGAGTTGATTTTGTAACCGGTAAGTTAACAAACCTGCGAAACCAAAAAACAACACAGGTTGACAAGTTTTATGACGCTCAGTTGGCGATATATAAGAACGGGGGACTGTTGTAGTTGGCAAGCTTACCAGCTTACCAGCTTATTCAATTTCCATCTTCGATGCGACCACAGATAGTACCTTGGATCTTCAATAATAACTTTTTCGAGGGATTGCATGAACCGGCGGGTGATTTCGCCGGTTTTTGTTTTTGAAGGGTCGGCTTCCAGCATTTGAAAGTCAATTGTGTAATATCCACGTTTTACTTTTTTTACATAAGCAAAAACAACCGGAAGATTGTGAATCCGGGCATATTTTTCCGGACCATGAAGGGTAGCGGTTTCCTGGTTCATAAAGTCAACCCATAAGGCTAACCTTGGACTTGACGGACTCTGATCGGCGACCATATAATAAATAGCAGGCTCGCCCCAGTCAGTTTTGAAGGTATCAGAAGTGTTGGCGATAGATGCGAGTTTCGACCTGCCTTTCACCCTTGTTTTCTGGACATAATCATCAATCAATTTATTTGAAAGCGGTTTGTAGAAACCTACCGGTTTATGTTTCAGTTGGCTACCGCTGGCAAGTCCGCCCCACTCCCAATTACCGTAATGACCAGCCACACAGATTACCGATTGTCCTTTCCTGTATAATTCATCAAGAAACTCAGTGTTGTAATACTTGTAACGGTTAACTACCGCCTCTTCAGGCATCGTAAAAGCTTTCAAACTTTCAATCAACATATCGGACAGATGATGGTAAAATGCCTTTGCAATTCTGGTAATCTCGTTTTCTGACTTTTCAGGAAATGACCTCTTCAGATTTTCAAAAACCACCGTTTTTCTATATCCGACAAGGTAATAGATCACATAAAAAACCAGGTCGGCAAAACCAAATAACCATGAAAACGGAATGAACCGAAAGACCAAAATAAAAAACCGGAAAAGATAGAAAGTAATGCGATCCATTGGATTTATATAAGAAATGAATAGGAGCCGGCAAAGTTAATCTTTTATACTGAGCTTAAAAATGCTGTATTTTTGCGTTAAAATCCCTCACAGATGTTAATCATCAAACGACGCCACACTGATCCCTACTTTAATCTCGCTACTGAAGAATATGTGCTGAAAAATTTCGATGAAGACTCATTCATGCTCTGGCGGAATGCACCCTCGATAATTGTAGGGAAACACCAGAATACTCTGGCTGAAATCAACGTGGAGTATGTTAAACGCAACAACATTCCGGTGGTTCGCAGGCTTAGCGGCGGCGGAGCGGTATTTCACGATCTGGGGAATCTGAATTTTACTTTTATTCAGCAGGGGAAGGATGGAAATCTTATAGATTTCAGGAAATACACAGAACCGATCATCGAAGTACTACAGAAAATCGGTATTGCCGCACGGTTTGAAGGCAGGAACGACCTTACTATTGAAGGCAGGAAATTCTCAGGGAATGCCGAACATATCTGGAAAAATAAGGTATTGCATCACGGAACTCTTCTGTTTTCGGCACAAATGACCGATCTATCCCTCGCGTTGAATGTTGATCCGCTGAAATTTCAGGGCAAGGCGGTAAAGTCGGTGCGCAGCCGGGTTACCAATATCAGCGAACATCTTATTGAGCCGATGGATGTGATGCAGTTTGCCACTCTGGTACAGAATCATATTGCAGAGAAATACCCGGATGCAAAAATGATGGAACTTTCATCAGAAGATCATGATAAAATTCATGAACTCGTCAGAACCAAATACAATACCTGGGAATGGAATTTCGGCTACTCCCCAAATTACAATTTCCGTAAAGTGTTGCGTACCGATAAAAGCGGAACCATCGAATTCGATCTCGATGTTATGAATGGAACCATCCTTCTGATTAAAATCTTTGGCGATTATTTCGGACGTCTTGATCCGGAAGAACTGGAAATAGCTTTGACCGGCGTTTCACATAACGAGGAAGCTATTCGTATTGCTCTTACCCCTTTTAACATTGGAGATTATTTTAATTTTCTTACTTTGGAGGAGTTTCTGACGGGGTTGTTTTGATGGATGAATGGATTGAAGGGATTGAATGGATTGGATTGACAAATAAATATAATGGCTTAGTCATTTCTATTTTTTACGGAGGCGCTTTTCAACCAAAAATAACCCGCTATGCCCGCTGCAAAGGAGGCGAGAAGGATGGCAATTTTTGAGCTGTTTACAAGCGAATGTTGGTCAAAAGCAAGGAGCGTTATAAAAATGGACATTGTGAAGCCGATTCCCCCCAGAAATCCAACCCCCACAAGATGCTTCCATCCACTTCCCGCAGGTAAGGAACACAAGCCCAATGCAACGCCGAGGAGTGAAAATAGGACTATCCCCAGCGGTTTACCAATAAAAAGCCCCAGAATTATTCCAAGCGTCAAAGGTTCTCCGAGTCCAAGGTACCAGCCGGCGCCTAAGATCAGCGATGTGTTTGCAAGAGCAAAAAGCGGAAGGATAATGAAGTCCACCGGCTTATGAAGAACATGCTGCATTATATATGATGGGGATTTAGCGCCTCCATCGCCAAAGGGAATGGCAAAAGCGAGTAGAACTCCTGCAACGGTAGCATGAATTCCCGAATGGAGCATGAAATACCACATAGCCACTCCACCCAGCAAATAGGGTAACAGATTATACACTTTCAGCCTGTTTAATCCGACGAGTGCAGCGAAGATGGCAAGTGAAATGAATAAATTTGAAATAACCAGAGTTTTTGTATAGAAAACCGCGATAATAAGAATGGCTCCGAGATCGTCTATTACTGCCAGCGCGGTAAGAAAGATTTTCAGGGAATCGGGAATCCTGGTTCCGAGCAGGGAGAGAATGCCGATGGCAAAAGCAATATCGGTTGCCATTGGAATTCCTGCGCCTGACTGGGTTGGCGCGCCATAGTTGAAAAGTAAAAAGATACCTGCCGGTAGTAACATTCCACCAAAGGCTCCGAAAAAAGGGAGTGAAGCGCTTTTCAGACTCGACAATTCCCCGGTATATATTTCGCGTTCCAACTCAAGCCCGATGAGAAGAAAAAATATAGCCATCATGCCATCATTAATCCAGTGGACAATTGAATTGCCCGCAAATTCCCGATGCCAGAAATCAAGCCACACATTCTGAACCGGCGAGTTGGCAAGTATTAATGAGACCGCAGTACAAAAGATCAGTACCAGACCTCCCGCTTTTTTACTTTGGAAAAACTCTTGAAATAACCGTGGTAGCGCAATTTCCATTGTTGCTGATAGCTTTGTTGTCAAAATGAAAAACCAAACTGGTAAATAAAAGCATTATAATATGGCGATTCACTTTTATCATACAGGAAATCATATAGCGCCGATATATTTATTCCAAACCGCCGTCCCAGCCTTATGTTGAAGCCAGCCCCGACAAACCATGAATCAACATATCTATGGTTCCACGTAAACGAGACGGGACTGACGGTTACCTCGGTGAGATACTGGTTGCTAAGTCCCTGATAAGCCGTCCACAGATAAAAGAATTTTAACAACCGCGCTTTTGCAAATACCTGTCCGCCTATGCCATTAAGGCTCGCTTCAACATCTTTGCGATATGTGAAAACGTACACAGGTCCTGCGCCAACTGAAAATGTTTTCGGGAATTTATAAGAGATCAGGATGCTGGCGTTGAAAAACACCTGCTGCGTATTCACCCAGAAACTGGTGTTAAAATCCCAGTCTATCCGGTCTTTCAGCGGGCGAGTATCTTTGCGAACGTGTGCAGTATGTTGTTTCTTAACAGGTTGGACTTGGCCGGTTTCAACAGCCCGTTTCACGCTGTCGGGTTTAATCAGGTTGGCAGTACTATCAGGTCGTACCGGTTGCTGGCTGTGCGCGGTCATACAGGTTATGATTATTGCTACCAGAAATGTCAGGCGTTTCATGTTTTTTGTCTAATTATTTGTCCTGTTCAAATCTTGTCAAACGATTCCTGGTAATCCTCAGCTCCTCCTGCAATGAATCTAATTTTTCCAGCAGATGTGAGATTGCTTCGATTCCTTCGAGGTTTATATCAAGATCGTAATGTAACCGGATCATCTTTTCCAATGGCTGGATTTGCTCTGAATATATGTACCTTGTCTCATCAATTGTCGTAATCCTTACCAGTCCGAATTCATCCAGCGATTCAATGAATGAAAACTCAATATTATAATGCCGACACAATTGGTGCAGCGGGATTAGATTTTCATTTTCCATGCCCGGATATTTTTTGAAGTTCCCTGAATAATGCTTTTTCTTTTTCCGAAATATGAACGGGAGTTTTTATCTGCCACGTTATATATAGATCGCCAAATTCACCCTCTTTTTTATAAACCGGGAAACCTTTCCCCTTCAGTTTAACTTTGGTTCCATTCTGGGTTTCGGGTTTGACTTTTAGCTTCACTGCTCCATCGAAGGTTTCAATGGTGATTTCGCCGCCAAGTACGGCTGAATACAGGTCAAGTAACTGCTCTTTATGAAGATTGTCGCCTTCCCGCTTAAACTGCGTACTGTTTGAAATGGAAAAGGCGATATACAAATCTCCGTTAGGACCGCCGTTAGCGCCTTCGCCGCCATGACCGGCAATTTTGATGGTTTGCCCGTTTTCGATACCGGCAGGAATAGTTATCCGGATATTTTTCCCATTTACCGTCAGGGTTCTTTTGTGGGTTTCGTAAGCATCGCGAAGGTCGAGACTTAATTCGGCATTATAATCCTGCCCCCTGAATTTGGACTGCGTTGATTGCCGTCCGCGCTGGGCGCCGCCGAATAAAGATTCAAAGAAATCCGAAAAATCACGTTCTTCAAAGTTGCCGGACGAATCAAAGCCCTCAGCAGGTTTGCGATATCCCTGGCGAGGACCAGACGGCTGCTCATATTCGCCTCCATGTTTCCAGTTACTGCCATACTGATCGTATTTTTTCCGTTTTTCCGGATCGCTCAGCGCCTCATTGGCTTCATTGATCTTCTGGAATTTTGTCTTTGCATTCTTATCGTTTGGATTCAGATCAGGATGATGCTTACGTGCAAGCCTGCGATAAGCCTTTTTGATATCAGCCGCTGAGGCATTTTTATCAATTTCGAGTATCTTGTAATAGTCTATGAATTCCATGTTTTTAATTTCACGGGGGTAAAAATACGAAAACTATTGGATTCTAATAACAGTTGATGCCTGACGATTAGCGGCGTCCAAATTCATTCCAATGAATTTTGAGTCATTCCGAAAAGTGGTTACAAAAAATCAAAATTTGGCTACGAGCCCGGTATATCAGCAACTTGAATTGCCACAATCTTAAGGTAGTGGCAATTGATAATTAGATAGTTACTGGACTTTAGTCCAAATTGTTTCCTTTTCGGAGTAGGCTCTTCTTTAGAATATCACCTTTGGGGGAAAACTGAACTTCATAACTTTCCATGCCCTTTTTCATATCCATTTCATATTTAACGTCTGTTGCCGTAGGAAATTTCTTAGCAAATGATTGTTTAACCGGCGCCGGGACTTTATCGGGGGTTACTTTTTGAGAATACCCCTGAAGGCTGATCAGCAGACATGCTGATAGGAATACAATTATCTTTTTCATAAAAAATTTATTTGATTTAGTAAAACAATATGGTTATTTTTTTGATTTTCCGATAAATATCCACCTCAGCAAAGTCGGGAATACAAAGAGCAGCAAAGGCATGGCGATTACAAACCCTCCGATTACTGCGATAGCGAGCGGTTGCTGCATCTGAGCGCCAACGCCAATGCCCAGCGCCAACGGAGTCAGGGCAAGAATTGCGCCAATTGCGGTCATAAGTTTGGGACGGATCCGCAACGAAATGGCATAGCGGATAGATGCATCCACATTGTTTGATGATGATTTCATGTTTGCCCAAAACTGATTGACGGTGAAAATAGCGTTTTCTGCAATGATTCCAACAATCATGATAATTCCTGTGTAACTGCCAACGTTAAGCTGAATTCCTGTAATGAACAAAGCCCAGATGCAACCGGCGATGCCAAGAAGGGAGATAAAGATAACCAGCAGCGAAATTCTGAAATCGCGGAAAAGAAAGAGCAAAACCGAAAATACCAGCGCAGTGGCAGCCAGCAGGATCATCAGCAGCTCACTGAAGGAAGCCTGCTGTTGCGCCCACGTTCCGCCATACACGAGATAGTACCCTGCCGGCAGCGCCAGGTTTTGACCGAGAGTAGTTTTAATGTCCTTCATCGCGTTGCCAAGGTCGCGGTTTTCGAGCCGGGCGGTCACCACAATGTTTGATTTGAGATCCTCACGCGTAATGTCGGGCGTTCCTTTCGATACTTCAACCCTGGCAAAATCTTTCAGGGGGCGGAAGGAACCATCAGGTGCAAATATGGGCTGTGAAAGTATTTTTTCGAGGGAGTTATCCTTGAAACTCGTAAATCGTATTAAAATCCGCAGCATCTGTTCCCCCGACTGTACTTCGCCTGCCTCTATGCCTTCATTACAGGCTTTAAGTTGTGTTTGAAGGTCGGCGGCGGTAAGTTGAAACTGCGCCAGTTTAACCTCATCCGGGATGACAGTGATGGTTGGTCCTTCCACCACGATTCCGTTTTTCAGATCGGCAACCCCTGCGATTTTTGCCAGCAGCGCCTGAGCCCGGATGGCGAGGGTTTCGAGTTCCGCCTTCTCATCTCCAAAAATCTTTATTTCAACAGGCTCCGGTCTTCCAATCAAATCTCCAAGCAAATCGGCAATCCGTTGGCCGAATTCGATGGTGAGCGCCGGTTCCTGCGCTGAAATTTTTTCTCTCAGTTCGGAAATCACATCTTCAGTTGACCGCTTCATATCCGGCTTCAACTGGATAAGGTAATCGCCTTCATTTGGCGGGATTACGCCACTCGCCATGCTGATGCTGGAACTCATATTTGTACCGGTACGCCGCATATAGGTATCCACATCAGGGTGATTCAGTACAACTGTGTCAACCCTGCGCATCATAGCGTCGGAGGCGTCGAGAGCTGTGCCCGGAGGAGTCAGATAGTCGAGTACAATCGTACCCTCGTCCAGAACAGGAAGAAAGCCGGTATTCAGTTGCGGTATTAAAAACCAAACGCTTCCGGCAAGAATAATAATAAATCCAATGGCGAATACCGGTTTGTCGAAAAACCAGACAAGCCAGTTAAGATGCATTCCGGCGCTTTTTTCCGTGTGGGTGGCGCTTTTTTCACGGGGTTTATATCCCATCGCAAGATGAAGCGCAGGCAACCCCAGCCAGGTGGTTATGAAACTGCATATCAGGGTTATTTCCATTGTGGTAGTGAGTTCCCTGAAAAAACTCCCTGCCACGCCGCTCATCATTACAAAAGGAAAAAATATGACGATAGTGCTCAGCGATGAACCAACCATAGCCGGAAACAACATCCTGATGGTATCCCTCACCACGTGGTTCAGCTCCTTGCCGGGGTTTTCCTCATGAACGCGGTGGATTTGCTCGATCACCACAATTGCATCGTCAATGATCAGTCCGATGGAGGCTGCAATGGCGCCAAGCGACATAATGTTGAGGGTTATCCCGGCGAGATAAAGTACGGTTAACGTAAGCGCCAGTGTAACAGGAATGATTATGATAACATTCAGGCTTGCCCTGAATGAGCGAAGGAAAAGAACCACCACAAGCAAAGCAAGAATAAGTCCCTCGAAGATTGCCCTGAGCACGCTATTGATAGATTCGGTAACAAATACAGCCTGATTATAGTATGGTTTCAGAATCATTCCGGGCGGTAGTTGTTTCCTTATCTCCCGCTCCTTCTCCTGCACTTTATCAACAAAATCAATCAGATTTGCGCCCTTTTGTTTAACAATATCAAGGATAACGGCTTCACGTCCGTTTGCGTTTATGCGAATAAATTCCTGCTGTTCCCCGAATTCAACGGCGGCAATGTCGGCAATTCTAATGATCCTTGTGCGATCGTTCCTTATAACAACATTGCCCAGATCTTCAAGGGTTTTGATCCGGCTGTCGGTTACGGAAAGGTACAATCTGCGGTAATCGGAGAGCAACCCGTTTGATTCGATAAAATTTGTACTTCCAAGAATATTGATAAGGTTTTGCGGCGTCAGTCCCAGTTGTGCCAACTTCATAGGATCGGGGATTATCACAAATTCCTTAGTCTTTCCACCCCTGACCACCACGTTGGAGATACCGGGAACTTCCGAAAAACGTGGCCTGGCAAAAAACATGGCTACATTCCTCATCTCAACCTGTCCGAATTTTTCACTCTCCAGCGTATATCCAATCACCGGGTAGATGTTCTGGCTCATGGCTTCGATAGTGAGGTTGGCGGTAGAAGGCAGCGCGTTCCTGATCTCGTTGATGCGCGCCTCCAACTGCATTCTGGCAACATTAATATCGGTTTTCCATTCAAAAAATGCCTCGATAGTGCAGCTTCCCCTGTTGGTTGAACTGCGCACCGTTTCGATGCCATTGACCCTTTTAATGGCAATTTCGAGAGGCCGGGTAACAGTAATCAGCATCTTATCAATGGGTTGCTCCCCGTTATCGGCGATGATGCGAATCTTCGGAAAAACAACATCAGGGAACAGCAAAGTCTCCATTTTCCGGTAGGCAAATCCGCCGGTAAAAAGAATTACCAGAAGTATGAAAATGGTTGGCTTGGCGAATTTTTTGTAAAAATCCTGATTAAACATGGCGCCGCTCTGACTGATAAATTGCCTTATTGTTTGATGATTCTAACCATCACTGTATCTCCCAATCCGTAATTACCGCCGGAAAGGATACGGTCGGAGGCGCCAAAAACAGGCGTAACCACCTCAATGCTATCGGTTGTTTTAATGCCAGTTTCTACCGGGATTTTAACTGCCACTGAATCGTTTATCAACTTCATTATCCAGAAATTCTTCATGATTTCATCATTCAGGATACAGCTTTTCGGAAGGATTACAGCGTTATTTCTACGGTTAAGCGCTATATTTACCTTTGCCGTCAGGTTTTCGGGAATATCCATGAAACAGCGCGGTTGCAACGCCACACGTTGTGTCTGGGAGGCTGCCGACATTGAAGGCATAACCGACTTGACCGTTGCCGTAATTTCCGTATTGTCTGGCAAAATTAGTTTGTAGTCGTGGCTGGCGCTTACCATTTTCTTCATGCCGTAGGGAACTTCCAGAAGGAACACAAGGCTTTCGGGTACGACCAATGTACCGAGGACATCACCCTCCTGCACATAATCGCCCTGTGGATGGTCAATAGTTGCAACAACGCCATCCAAAGTTGCTTTCATCAAAACAACGCCGCCAATATTAATGGAACCAGATTTATCCTGTTGCAAAGCCTCTGCTTCCCTGGTGCGAAGCTGAAACAGAACCTGATTTTTCAGCGCTTTATCGCCGGGTGAAAATGAACATTTTTCAACATACCCGGTTACCGGCGATTTGATCACAGCTTTTACAAGAAATGCAGAAGTGGCAAATAGTTCGGTGTATTCAGCCATTTTGCCAATCCTCGGTGAAACCGCCATGACAGGAACAACGGTACGAACTATCTTTTCATCCTCATTCCCGCTGTTGCTGCACGAAAGGAGGTTTGCGAGGCAGACAAGTCCGGCAAGAAATAATATCAGGGCTCTGTTTATCATTGTTTCCAGAAGTTGATCTCGTTTAAGATATATTGTGTTCTGATCTGATACAATAAACCGGCATGTTTGGCGTCAATGAGGCTGTTCAATGCAAGGATGTAATCGGTGATGGATAAGGAACCGGCGTTTAGCATTATCCTGTCGGCGGCAATCAATTCCTGTATCAGCGAAATCTGCTTATCGTTTTCCTTCAACAACAACCGGGTTTTTTCCAATTCAAACTGTAATTGTTTCAATTGTGAACCATACCGGAAACGAAAATTATCCCTGTAATTCCTTCTTGTCTCCTCGCTGATATGGATCTTGTCGTAATTGATTTTCCGCTGATTCCCGTCGAAAACCGGGATAGTCATGCTGAGTCCTATGCTGATTCCGAAATTCTGATAAAGGTATTGCGGTTCATTGTTTATAATACCTCCATCGGCAAACCAGCTCACAACAGGCTTATACCTGCTATCGTCAAGGAGTTTCTTATTCACTATGGTCAAACTGTCAATCAGGAATTGCCTGAAAAACATGGAATTTTCAATCGTCTTTATCAAAGTATCACTGATGACGGGTAATTTCAGATCGCAGGAAGAAGTATCATTAACGCCGCAAATCAGGTTCAGGTTCCAGAATTCATTATGGTACCGGAGATCGAGGTCCCGGATATTTTGTTCCAGGTTTAATATTTCAACTTTCAAAGAAAGATAATCGGTTTGCCGGTAAATCCCCTTTTCAGTCCAGGCTTTCAATATCGTTGCTTCATTCACAAGGGTTGCCAGTGTCATCTGCTGAAATTTTCGTTCCTCCAACGCAGAAAAAGCAGTTAAATACTGTGCCGTGATTGCCTTTTTCAACTCGTTCAGACTGATTTTTCTTGTATTGGTCAGATTTTCCGAAGCTATTCCAAACTTTTCAAAATTAATTTCCCTGGTTTTTTTATTTAAGATTTGCTGGCTCGCATTTAGGGTTCCGATAAGGTTTTGTCCATTGGTGATCACATCGCTATAACCCCAGCCATTTACCGAAGGAGCGTACATCAGATATCCGTTGAAATTTACCTGCGGCAGACAGGCTGCTCTTGCAATAAGGCTGTCGTAATGGTTTGACAGGATTTGGTTCGACAAATCTTTTAAAACCGGACTGTTTGATACACCCTTGTCAAGGTAACCGGCAAGGGTACATTCCTGGCTGTAAATTTTGGGATAAAGCAGTAAAATCAATATGAATGTCAAAACAATGCGCATGAAAGCAAACACTTTTTTCTATTTAAATGAAAAACCTTAATAGATTTTCTTCCGTTGAACTAACGCAACAAAATTGTTGCCAAATCAGGAGGTTTGCGGCAAAGTTACAAAATGCAATGAAGGTTCCGAAAACTATCGTGAGATCAAATGAAAATGAAAAATAAGAGACTGTTCAATAATAACAAGGAGTTTATAAAATTCACTATTCATCAGTTATGAGCAATTTTTTTTGTCGCTCATTCGGAAATCGGATTTATATTTAATCAGTTCAAAATTGATTTGGCAATTAGTCCTTCATATATGAAGAAAATATGAAATAAGTTACATCATTCACACATTCCCTGAATGACCGGCGATTTCGGAGTATCTTTGATTTTCATTTAAAGGTTTACAGAAAATGGAATTATTCCAGCAAAATATTGAGACTGTCATCAAAGAATTTAACAGCGACCTTAAGCAGGGCCTCGTCGAAAGCAAGATAAAGCCGGCCATCCAAAAGTATGGACGCAATTTGCTGAAAGCAGTCAACCCGGTAAGTGTTTTTAAAATTCTAATCCGTCAATTTATCAGCCCGCTTGTTTTTATTTTAATAATTGCATCCGGAGTGTCGTTTCTTTTAGGTCAGTTCAGGGATGGAATCATCCTGATCATTATCGTGGTAGTGAATGCAATGATCGGCTTCTACCAGGAATGGAAATCAGAAAACATTCTTGCCTCTCTAAAAAATCTGGTTGTAAATAAATGCAATGTCATCAGGAACGGGAAGATGATCGAAATTCTTGCTGAAAGCCTTGTCCCGGGCGATATCGTCAGATTAAATGAAGGCGATGGAATTCCGGCGGACATTCGCCTGATTGAATCGAACGGGTTTTCCGCCAATGAAGTTATACTCACAGGCGAATCAATGCCATCGGATAAAGACCATTTATTTTCCAGTGACAAAACTTTGCCTTTTCCTGAAAGAAAAAATTGCATTTACATGGGAACGACAGTTGCAAGAGGCCAGGCAACCGGTATTGTTTATGCAACAGGCATACAAACGGAAATTGGGAAAATCAGCACATCATCGGAAAACATTAAACCTGCCGATGCACCGGTGCAGATTGAGATCAAGGATGTGGCGAAAAAGCTGACGTATGCCACCCTGGTTATTGCCATCATACTTTTTGTGGTCCGTTTGGCGATGCATGATTCAGTTGCATTGGCCCTGGTCTTTTCTGTCAGTGTTGCTGCTGCCATGGTACCTGAAGGACTACCCGCCCAGATTTCGATGGCACTGGCCCTGGCTGTGGGAAGGTTATCGAAAAGAAAAGCCATTGTTAAAAAGATCGCTTCTGCTCAAACCTTGGGTTCTGCCACTGTAATTGCTTCAGACAAAACAGGAACCATTACAAAAAACGAAATGACCATTAACGGTTGCTACTTCAACGGGAAATCATTTTTAGTATCGGGGTTGGGGTACGAACCGGTAGGAAATATAACTGACGAAGATGCTAAAGTTTTGAAGAAAGATTCGCTGGGTGATATGAAAATATTTTTTCTTTCCGGATTCCTTTCTTCATCAGGAAAAATCAGTCCGCCTGATAAGTTTCACAAATCATGGTATTCAATGGGGGACCCTACCGAAACCTCCTTCAGCGTCCTTGCCTTGAAAGCCGGGTATAACCTGGATGCGGTTGAAAAAGAATATCCCCTGGTGAAATCATTTACTTTTGATTCTTTCCGTAAAAGAGCGACCATCATCCGATCGCACAAGAACAAGGTCATTTCTTTTGTCAAGGGATCAATAGAATCGGTTCTGGAGGCTTCCACAAAAACAATATCCGCTGGAAAAGTAAGCAAATTGTCAAGCGGACAAAAAAAAGAGATCCTGTCGCTGTCGGCCACTTTCTCCGAAAAAGCGCTCCGTGTTATTGCGATTGCATATAAAGATATTGAAGCTAAAAAGGAGTATTCGGTTGAAGATGCTGAAAAGGATTTGACCTTTGCCGGATTCGTTACCATGCTCGACCCGCCGCACAAAGAGGTGAAGGCAGCAATTGAATCGGTTTTCAAGGCGCACATGAAAGTGTTTATGATCACCGGCGACAACGAAGTAACGGCAAGGGCAATTGCTGAAAACATCGGAATGATGAATGAGGGTGATGAATACCCGGTTATAATCAAGGGCGCTGAATTACCTTCCATGACAGACAAACAACTGAAAAAGGTTTTTCAAAACAGGGCTTTGATATTTTCAAGAGTATCACCTGATGACAAATTCCGGATTGTGGATTTACTGATGAAACAGGGGGAAATTGTAGCGGTAACCGGTGATGGAGTAAATGACACCTTGAGTTTGAAACGGGCGGATATTGGAATAGCCATGGGGAAAAATGGTTCCAGAGTGGCGCAGGAAGCTGCGAATATGATTTTATTGAATGATAATTTTTCCACCATTGTTGTCGCGGTAAAAGAAGGAAGGACTATTTTCAGGAACCTTGAAAAAACAATTACGACAAATCTTTCGTCCAATATGGCTGAACTCACCTGTGTGTTGTTCGGATTTGCCGGCGCTTTCCTGGGTGTGGCAATTCCGATACTGGCAGTGCAGATTTTATTGGTAGATATTGTCGGCGAAATGCTTCCGCTTATCATGCTTACCTTTGATCCGCCCGAAAAAAATATAATGGAGGCTCCTCCGCGAAATCCTAAGGACAAAATACTCAATAGCAGGACGATGATAGGAGTTGTATTCTCGGGACTTTTCATGGGACTTGTTGCCTATGGCGCTTTTCTCATTGCATATTTCATTCACCCCGGAAGCGGTCAAAATTATGAGAAAGCAATTACGGTGACATTTGTTTCAATTATCTTTGGTCAGTATGCCAATCTCCTATCAAGACGAACTTACGGAAATGCCCTCGGAAAGTATTTATTTTCAAACAGAAATCTTCTGCTGGCATTTGCATTCTCGGTTTCCTGTGTTTTGCTGATTATGTATGTACCTGCTTTAAATCTGTATTTTCATACGGCTCCCCTGCATGTCGTTGATTGGATTTTACCATTAACCGCCTTCGGCATCTGTCTTACAATTTATGAAATCAGGAAAAAAATGATTAAACGGATTAAAGTGACCGCACCTAATATTGACTAATTATCATGAAAGTTATTAAACCACTGAAGAATACGAATGCTGCAAAAGACTTTCCTGTTATTTGCGTTGGCGGTTCTGCCGGGGGACTCGACTCCTATATCCGGTTACTGCGGAATCTTCCGGCTGACATGGGTGTTGCTGTCGTCATCGTTAATCATTTGAGAACAATAGCCACCCAACTTCATGAGATTCTTCCTCATTATACAGAGATGCCAGTTAAACTTATAACCGAGAAACTGGACATCCGGCCCAACCATGTATTTATCATCCCGGAAAACTGCGACTTGCATATTCTGGATGATGAATTTCGACTAAAACCAATATCAAAGCCTCGGGGGTGGCCTGATGTTATTACAGTTTTCCTTCGTTCTTTGACCAAACACTGGGAAGGCAAACTTATCGCTGTCATTGTCTCAGGATATGATGGGGATGGTGCGGAAGCGCTTTGCGGGATAAAAGAAGTGGGCGGTATTACAATCGCGCAGAAGCCCGATACTGCTATTCGTCCAGATATGCCGGAGAGCGCAATTGCAACTGGTTGTATAGATTTTATTCTTTCTCCTGAGGATATTGCCCGGAAAATTTCACAAATTACAGAGTCTGATGGCGTGAACCATTCATAGGGAAATCTCTTCAAATTAATAAGGATTCAATTAAGGTTTGGCTTTTTGATCTTCGTCATCCCTTGCCTTTTTAGGTACATTTAATCCGTCCAAAGATGCCAATTATAGAAATCTGTAAACGGCTGTAAAAGAAAAACCGCCTGGAGTGGCGGTTTTCATTGATTTTCCTTGATTTTCAAGGATTCTGCTGTGGGATGTGAGGGATTCGAACCCACGACCCCCGCCCTGTCAAGGCGATGCTCTAAACCAACTGAGCTAACATCCCAAATCTGAATGCAAATATATCAATTCTTTCTGAAATCATCGGTCCCTGATTTTTTTGAATGTCCATTATACAATTAAAATGGATGAGTGGGCAAGTGGACTTTAATCCATTTTGCAGTTTCGCAATTTCGCAATTTCCATAAAGTTTATCGGTGTATCCATCTATAAATTCTTAATTTTGAATTTCCAAATTAACCCATTATCAACTCATTTCTCCTATGAACCGCAGAATTATCAGTTTCATCTTACTTTCATGTCTGTTAAGTATTCACTCTGTCCTTTTTGCCCAGAGCGAAAAAAAATCAATTACCCTTGAAGATATTTTCAAGAACCGAAAATTTTCCTCCAAGGGTGTTTATGGAATACAATCTATGAATGACGGCGGTCATTATTGCCAGTTGAAAAAAGACAGCCTGAATGTCTATGACTACGCAACAGGCAAATATTCAAATACAATTGTTCTTGCCAAAGAGTTGATTCCTGACGGAGATACTTCCTCAATTGAAATGGGAAGTTTTGAGTTCAGTGACGATGAAACCAAAATACTTTTTGCAACTGATGAAGAACCAATATACCGCCGGTCATCCAAAGCTAATTATTATATCTTTGACCTCATGAACAAAAAACTCTTTCCCTTGTCAAAGAACGGAAAACAGCGTCTTGCCACTTTTTCCCCCGATGGGTCAAAAGTTGCTTTTGTCAGAGACAACGATATCTTTGTTACCGAAATTTCTTTCGGCAATCAGAATCAACCATCTCTGAACAAAACCCGGATTACTTCCGATGGGAAAATTAACGAAATCATTAATGGCGCCACCGATTGGGTTTATGAAGAAGAGTTTGAGTTTTCCCGGGCTTTTTTCTGGTCGCCAAACGGGAAAAAGATCGCATTTTACCGGTTCGATGAAAGCAAAGTAAAGGAATACCAGTTGACCTATTACGGAGATTTGTATCCGGAGCAATATAAATATAAATATCCAAAAGCCGGGGAGGATAATTCCCTTGTCCAGGTTTGTGTTTATGACCTTGCTTCAAAGAAGGTTCAACCTGTGGATATTGGAAAAGAGACTGATATATATATCCCAAGAATCAAGTGGACACAAAACCCAAATATCCTAGCGCTTTACCGAATGAACCGTCACCAGAACAAACTGGAACTGCTCCTTGCTGATGCTGAATCCGGGAGTTCGCATGTAATTTATAATGAGGAGAACAAATATTATATTGAAATTAATGACCATTGGGATTTTTTAATAAACGGGAAAGAATTTCTGCTTACCAGCGAGAAGGATGGTTTTCGCCATATTTACCTATTTGATATCGCAGGTAAACAAATTCGACAGCTTACTCAGGGAAATTGGGAGGTTTTAGATGTTTTGGGTATTGATGAAAAGAACGGTTTTGTTTATTATTCGTCAACCGAAAATTCGCCGATGGATAAGGATATATATATGGTGAGCCTCGATGGGAAGAAAAAGGTAAAGTTGAATCTGAAACCCGGATCGAATACTGCCGATTTCAGCAAGACCTTTAAATGGTATATCAGCCGTTGGTCGGATGTGAATACCCCGCCAATCTATTCTGTTTGTAACTCGGACGGCAAGGAAGCAAGGGTTATGCAGGACAATTCAAAACTCCGCGAAACCATGACTGCCTGCAATTATTCCAAAGCTGAATTTTTTACTTTTAAAACATCTGATGGCATAATTCTTAATGGTTTGATGATGAAACCACCGGATTTCGACCCGGTGAAAAAATATCCGGTACTTTTTACCATTTATGGCGGACCGGGTTCACAGACAGTAACAAACAGTTGGGGTACATTTTCTGCATGGAACCAGCTATGGGCTCAGCATGGTATTATCGTAGTTTCTGTTGACAATCGTGGAACAGGCGGTAGGGGAGAGGAGTTCAAGAAATGCACTTATCTGCAACTTGGAAAGTATGAAACACTCGACCAGATTGAGGCGGCAAAATATCTCGGGTCCTTACCATTTATTGATAAAAACAGGATTGGAATGTGGGGATGGAGTTTTGGGGGCTATCTCACTTTGTCGTGTTTGACCAAAGGAGCAGATTATTTCAATTTTGGGGTAGCTGTGGCATCGGTTACAAACTGGAAATATTATGACAATATTTACACGGAAAGATTCATGCGCACGCCAAAAGAAAATACAGTAGGTTATGAGGATAACTCTCCTGTTAATCATGCCGATAAACTAAAAGGTAAGTTGTTACTTATTTGTGGAATGGCAGATGACAATGTACATCCGCAGAATTCCTACGATATGGCAACTGCCCTGGTTGCCGCCGATAAACAATTCGAGTCCCAGTTCTATCCAAACAGCAACCATGGAATATATACCGGTAAAAACACGAGTTTTCATCTATATAAGCGGATGACCGATTTTATCCTAAGTAACCTTTAGCTGGTCAGAATTTGATTCGTGATCCTGGTTTCAGGATAAATCCGAAATCCGAAATCCGAATTTGATTTGGAAATAATAAATTAAGGTTGTAATTTTGCAGCCCTTTTAAGGATAATAAGTATTCACATAAACAAGAAAGCGAGCGAAAAGCATGATTATCGTACCTGTGAAAGAAGGCGAAAGTATTGACAGATCCCTGAAAAAACTGAAACGTAAATTCGAGAAAACCGGCGTAGTTAAAGAACTCCGCGAACGTCAGAAATTTACAAAGCCATCTATCAAGCATAGAGAAAAAGTCAACAAGGCAATTTATATTCAGGGACTTCAGGACGCGGAAGCCGCCAAGTAACAGCTAAAAGTTTTTTTGTCTGAAGAAATTTTGTTAAGGAAAAATATTCGGATATTTATCCTGTTTTTAGTTGCCATAAAATTTTTTCTTACTTTTCTTTTAACCAGTGAAGGAACGCTTTCTTGCTTATATACAGTATGAAAAACGTTATTCTACGCATACCGTAACGGCCTACCGAAACGATCTGACTCAATTCTTTGATCACATTCATTTACAGTATGATACAAGTGATATCCGGGAAGTGAATCATCTTATGATCCGTTCGTGGTTTGTGCATCTGATGGAACATGAAATTCTTGCAAGATCTGTCAACCGCAAACTTTCTACTCTGAAGTCTTTTTACAAATTTTTGATACGTGAAGGGGAACTGGCAGAAAATCCAATGAGGAAAATTACACCTCCTAAAACCTCAAAACGCCTACCGGTTTTTGTGGAAAAAGATAAGATGGATATACTGTTAGATAAGATTGAATTTGGTGAAGGGTATGCAGGTATCCGTGATAAAACAATTCTGGAGATGTTTTATTCTACCGGTATGAGATTGTCAGAGTTGGTAAATGTGAAAGAATCTGATATTGATTTTCATAACCATACAATAAAGGTATTGGGAAAGCGTAATAAAGAACGGCTGATTCCGTTTTCAGACAGGTTTGAATCATTACTGAAATCATACATGGAAGAGAAGCGGTTTGTTTTTGGTGAAAATGTATCTTTATTTTTAACTGACAAAGGTAGGATAGCTTACGCAAAAATGATTTACCTGATTGTATGTCGCTATCTTGGGCATGTTACAACTCTTGGGAAAAAGAGTCCGCATGTTTTACGTCACACATTCGCTACTCTTATGCTAAATAACGGAGCCGAACTAAACGCCGTCAAAGAACTTCTTGGGCATGCAAACCTTTCTGCTACTCAGATTTACACACATAATACTATTGAAAAATTAAAGCGAGTATATAACCAAGCCCATCCAAAGGCATAAAAAAAGGAGGTCTGAATGAATATAACAATCAACTCTGTCCATTTTAAAGCAGATAAAAAACTTGAAACTTTTATCAAAGAAAAACTCGATAAACTGCAAATATTCTTCGAAGGGGTTATTGGCTGTGAAGTGATTTTGAGACTTGAAAATTCCGAAACCAGAGAAAATAAAATTGCCGAAGTGCGTTTGCTCATTAAGGGATATGACCTATTTGCAAAAAAAGATGCTAATACATTTGAAGCTGCCATAGACCTTGCTTCAGAAGCATTACGCAAACAACTGGTGAAACATAAAGAAAAGGTCCGAGGACTTTAACTTGATTTCATATAACATGATGATTTATTGATAATTATCATTTCGGTACGAAATTTGTTTAAAAAAAAGCAATTATTCCTGCCATTATTTTAAAAAAACCTTGTTTCGTATTTTTATTGTCTCTACTTTTGCAGTCCTCTTAAAAAGAGCTATGTGCCGATGTAGCTCAGCTGGTAGAGCAGCTGATTTGTAATCAGCTGGTCGGCGGTTCGAATCCGTCCATCGGCTCATTCATCGGTTAGTTACCGGTAAATAGAAATAGAATCAGGGTTCTTTGAAAGTTTGAGAAAGGCAGGAATAATGAAAGGTGAGAAATACACTGTTTCAACATTTCACAAATTAATTTTGGGGAGATACCAGAGCGGTCAAATGGGGCAGACTGTAAATCTGTTGGCGCAGCCTTCGGAGGTTCGAATCCTCCTCTCCCCACAAATTTTTAGTTGGTAAGCTGGTAAGTTGGCAAGTTGGCAAGTTCGACTTACCAACTTGCCAACTTACCAGCTTACCAACTTCGCGGAAGTAGCTCATTTGGTAGAGCGGAAGCCTTCCAAGCTTCAGGTGGCGGGTTCGAGCCCCGTCTTCCGCTCAAATGAATAACCGCCTTTGTAGCTCAGGGGTAGAGCGCTTCCTTGGTAAGGAAGGGGTCACCAGTTCAATTCTGGTCAAAGGCTCTGATTATTTTTAATGCTCTTTTCTATTGTTTTTCAATTAATATAAAATCAAAAAGAGAATATTTCTTATTAAACTTTCTAATTAAACTTTGTAATTAAACTTTAATAAAATGGCTAAAGAAAAATTTTCACGTTCAAAACCGCATGTTAATGTAGGTACAATTGGCCACATTGACCATGGCAAAACCACGTTAACTGCTGCCATTACTCTGGTTCTGGCAGAAAAAGGGTTATCAGAGTTCCGATCGTTCGATTCGATCGACAATGCTCCCGAAGAAAAAGCACGCGGAATCACCATCAACACTGCGCACATCGAGTATCAAACTTTAAAACGACACTACGCTCATGTTGACTGCCCTGGCCACGCTGACTATATTAAAAATATGGTTACCGGCGCCGCTCAAATGGATGGCGCTATTATCGTTGTTGCAGCAACTGATGGACCCATGCCTCAAACTCGTGAGCATATTCTGCTTGCTCGTCAGGTTGGTGTGCCTAAACTTGTTGTATTCATGAACAAGTGCGATAGTGTTGACGATCCTGAAATTATCGAGATTGTTGAAATGGAAATTAGAGACCTGCTTACTTTCTATGGTTTCGATGGCGTAAATACTCCAGTAATCCAGGGTTCAGCATTAGGCGGACTGAACATGGAACCCAAATGGGTGGAAAAAATCATGGAACTGATGGATGCAGTTGATACCTGGATACCTTTGCCTGTTCGCGATGTTGATAAACCTTTCCTTATGCCTGTTGAAGATGTATTTTCAATCACAGGTCGTGGTACAGTCGCTACAGGAAGAATTGAAACCGGCGTTATAAATAGCGGCGATCCAGTTGAAATTATCGGAATGGGCGCTGAAAAACTGAAATCAGTTGTTACCGGAGTTGAAATGTTCCGTAAAATTCTCGACAGAGGTGAAGCTGGCGACAATGCAGGTATGCTCCTTCGTGGTATTGACAAAGATTCTATCCGTCGTGGTATGGTCATTGCAAAACCTGGTTCAATTACACCTCACAAAAAATTCAAAGCAGAGGTTTATATTCTGAAAACCCAGGAAGGTGGACGTCACACACCATTCCATAACAGATATCGTCCTCAGTTCTATTTCCGTACCACTGACGTAACCGGTGAAATCCATCTGCCGGAAGGAGTAGAAATGTGCATGCCTGGTGATAACATCACTATAAATGTAGATCTTATTTCCGAAATCGCGATGAGTAAAGGACTCCGTTTTGCTATACGTGAAGGTGGGCGTACAGTTGGCGCTGGTCAGGTAACCGAAATTCTTGACTAATACTAAATAACGCAATAGCAAATACTTAAAGTTTATTTACACACGGGTGTAGCTCAACTGGTAGAGTGGCGGTCTCCAAAACCGTAGGCTGTGGGTTCGATTCCTACCACCCGTGCTAAAAATTAGATAAATGGCTAATAAAGTTGTTACCTACGTTCAGGAAAGTTATGATGAACTGATGCATAAGGTGTCATGGCCTACCTGGTCTGAATTACAAGGCAGCGCCATCGTTGTTTCTGTTGCTTCGCTAATCATTGCAGCTATTGTTTTTGCAATGGATGAAGTGTTCAGAAATATGCTTATACAGTTCTATAAGCTTTTCTAACAAATTAATTTTACATCTAAACTCTTTAAGCAGTTCAGATCAAAGCATCAGTCATATATGGTTGAAACAACCAAAAAGTGGTACGTAGTAAGGGCAATATCCGGGAATGAAGGTAAGGTTAAACAATATCTCGACAATGAGATTGTTAACCAGAATCTTCAGGAGTATATCTCTCAGGTGCTCGTACCTACTGAGAAGGTGTATTTGATACGAAATGGCAAAAAGGTTAGTAAGGAGCGGAACTATTTTCCAGGCTACGTTTTGATAGAAGCCGTTTTGGTTGGCGAAGTTCCGCATATTATCAGAAACATACCGGGAGTACTCGGTTTTTTAGGCGCAAAAGGGGAAGATCATCCTCTTCGCCCATCGGAGGTAAAACGCATTCTTGGCAAGTTTGATGAGATGTCGGAACAAGGTGAAGAGGTAAACATACCCTTTATTGTTGGCGAAACGGTGACTGTTACCGACGGTCCTTTTAACAGTTTCAGCGGGGTGATCGAAGAGATTAACGAGGAAAAGAAAAAACTAAAGGTAATGGTCAAGATATTTGGGCGCAAAACCCCGCTGGAGTTAAGTTTCATGCAAGTTCAAAAAGAATAGTAAAA
>JAPLDO010000099.1 GCA_026391715.1 Bacteroidota bacterium | reverse complement strand
ACCTTTCAGGCAGTCAAAGATTTTTAATTGTTAAATCTTGTTAAAAAGTGGTACACTTTGCTCAGGAATGGGTGGTACACTTTCACAGGAATGGGTGGTACACTATAGACAGGAATATACAGCCATGGCCTATAACTATTTTTTTCTGTCTGATTACGATAGCGCGGGTAAATATCTGGATTTGGTCATGAAGGATACCAAAGCCGATACCTTGATCAAAACAGTAGCGAAAAGTTGCCGGGGCTGGATTGATCAAAGAATCGGGCAGGATTATAATGCCTTAAACAATTTTGAATCGTGCAGTCAATTTTTCTCAAACAATGAAAACAAAAAAAATTACAAAAACGACCAACTGTTTATTGACAGTTACATGATCAATGAATTGGGGGCAATAACTCAGAAGTATTATTATCTCGGGAATTATGCAGATATAAATAATGATCTGGATAAAATTCAAAAGAAGATGAATGCCTTCCCTCATGTTGCTAACGAATTAAAATTCCATCTTCATTATCTTTTTGTGCATAACGATTTTAATAATGGAAAAATTAAACCTGATTTTAATACAATTATTTCGCATTTACAGTTTTGTTTAGCTTATGCAGGTAATTCTTCTGTTTACCAGAAAGGATTGTTATTTGAGGTTCTCGGTCTCTACATGAGTTATAAAAAAATTTACAATCCATCAAGCGATACAACTTTAATAAAAATAACGGACAATTGTAATAAAAGTGATCCTAGTTCTCTGTGTTCTTTTATTGATAATATATTGAAAAATAAAGAAATGAATGATGATGACAAGGAAGTTTTTTTCAAGAAACATGCGCTGGAAAAATTTTCCAGGCAGGGGGATCCTTATCAAATTGCTTCATCTTATTTTTTCCTGGGAGAATATTTTAAAAAGAATATTGAAAAAAAAGGTGTAAAGAAGGAAATTCTGGACTCACTTCGTATCTGTGCTGAAAAAACCTTGAAATTCTTTCAAATCAGGTATCCGAAATATTTCGATACAATAAGAAGTAAGCGTCTTTCTTTAAATGATGCGTCTATACTGTGTTCATATTTGGTTTCAACTTCTTGGTATTTAAAGGCGCTTAACTTACAGCGTGACTTTTTTATTTATCAATCTAATTCCGTTGATCATTCAGGCAGGTTGGATTCAATTGTTTTCTATAATTCAAGGATAAAGACCATTGAAGAATATTATAACATAAATTCTAGAACTGGTTTTTTCAATGCCTTACGGGAAGCAGAGAACCAAACAATTGTTGCAGAGAATGCACAAGTAAGAAATAATTATGTGATTGCAATAATCATTTCATTCAGTTTGCTTATCCTTTTTCTCGGAGCTTTTCTTTTTTACCGGAAAAGAAGGTCTGAGCAGAGAAAGCTATTGGAGGAGCGATTAGAATCTGAACTCAGGGCTAACGCAACCGTTGAAAAAAACCGGAAAGAACTCGAAAATTGGAATGCAATCCTGAACAAATTGCTGAACATCCGTGAGGGGATTGTGAATGAGCAAGAGGTTACCATCAAGGATTCATTGATTGAATTCAATAGTATGATGTGTGACTATTTCAAGGCTGAATATAGTGCCATAGGATTGGTTGAGAAGGAAAACGGATCAGAGCATGTAAAAGACTTAGCCTACCGGTTTATCCCCGAAATTCCGTCGGGTTTAAAGGAGCAAGCTAAAAGATTGACGAAACTTTCCATGAAAGATTCCAACACCGGCAGATTTCTGCTGTCAGGCCAAGATGCACTATTGATAAAGTGTTCTGAAATTGGCAAAATTCTCAATGAGAACCTCATAAAGTACAAAACTTTTTTAAAATCAGGAAGGCTCGACAATATCGCTATTTCCGGAATATATCAAACTAACCATGGAGTTAAAAAGCCTGTTGGCTATATTAATCTCATCAATTATAATACTGAAGTTTCGATCGAGGAAAAACTTGTCCAGATTTCATCAGAAATTGCCCGTTTTTTCGAAATTGAAGGGAATAGCAGGAGGATCAGGAATCGCCAAAAAGATCAGAAGTTTATCAATGATTTAAACAAAGATGACGTATCTATCAGAGTTCTGATTACCAAAACATTGGCTTACCTGGCAGGGGAGTTTAATGCTGGCATAGTCTCTTTTCGTGTTCCGGTCATCAATGGGCCTGATATTGACCCGGAAAAAAACCTGATCTTTGTTTTAAGGGATGTTTATGTGGATCCAAAAATCGCCAATTCGCACGAAATAGACTATTATTACCGGACGACCAAGAAAACCTTAAAACTGGTTGATGATATTACCTTCAAGGATAAAGTTATCATGGGCTTTCCGGAAGATATATACCTCGATATGAATGAACAAGATGATGATTTCTTCAAAGAGATAAATTTGCATGAAGTCTTGCAAACCCGTTTAAATATTATACTGCCGGTAAGAAAAAACAATAATGATAAAGAGGAACCCCGAACAGGCAAGAAAGATCTCTATTGGAACTTACTTATAGGAATTATAAACATTCAACCCTACGAAGAGTATGATTCGTATGATTATCAGGAACGTATGATTTTTTTAACACATTTCTTCTCCACGATTCTCAGCAACATTATCAATAAAAACAAGATAACACAGATCAATATTCTCAGTGAGCAGATTTCGCAATTAAAGATTGATAAGTACGAAACAAGCATGCTCCAAATAGCTTCGCTTATAAAAACTGTCATCAATGCTGAGACATGTTCCCTGTTTATGTATAATAAGATAAATTCACGGGTTGAACTAAAAGCAACTACTGCAAAAACAATCCAATACGAGCAGTTGAGAAAAAAAGCTGAGGATGTCAAACCTTTGGAAAAGATATTTTTCGAAATGTCCGACAGATCAAGTGTTACAGTAAGGTCAATTAATGATCGCCAGGTATTTATGCTTTATGACCTGAACCTCTACACAGATTATTCAGAAAGATTTATCGAAATAATTGAAGATGAAAGAGGAAAGGAGATATTAGTTGATCAGTATGTCTGGTTGATTATTCCTATCATGGATAACTCAAAAAAGGCCGTAGGCGCGATAAAATTATTTGGTTTAAAGAATTTCGATAATGAGCTACGGCACACATTCTTTGAATTTGACCGTGAAATGTTAAATTTAATTTCCTCTCTGACCTTTTCATTAATTGAAATTGCAAACCTTGACTATGAAAAGGATAGTTATCTCAAGCATATAATTCACGAGTTGAAAAACCCGGTAACTGAACTTTTATGGAAATCCGAAGCCATGAAAGGAAGGATGCAACGCTCAGGAACACTGAACAAAGATTATTTGAACTTTTTTGGTAGTCTTTCCAATAACATCATGTTGCAAAAAAGTATTTTTGCCAATATTAAAGACTTTATGCAGCCCATCATTCTAAAGAAAGAACCCACAGATGTTCATGGGATACTATTATTCGTGGTACGGTTATTAGAGGAAACCGCTCTCTTTGAAAAGCAACTGATCATAAGAACCAATGTCAGTAAACTTCCGTCGTTAAATGTTGATAAATACAGGGTCCAGCAGGTTTTTATCAATCTGTTGCAGAATGCCATCAACTATTCAAATGACGGAACCGTAATAGAAATTTTTTATTCACTGACACAGGATACAATTAATGAAAAACGAGGAAGTTACCATGAGATACAATTTCAGAACACCGGTATCGGAATTTTGGAAAGTGAAAAGAATGATATTTTTGAAAGATATTACAGGGGTTCTCAGGCAATTGAGATGAAAACGTCAGGAATGGGAATCGGCCTCAATCTGGCCCGTGAAATTATGCGGGCACACGGGGGAGATTGTGTAGTCCGGCAACTGAATAACCCAACCATCATTTCAGTTTTTTTTCCATCCATATAAAAAAAGAAGTATGAACAATCCTTATGAAAAATCAACCAGTAACGATAAAAAAATGAATATCCTGATCATAGACGACGATCGTAAGGGAACCCCTTATTTGATAGAGGAATTGCGTGATACCTATTTATACAATGTTACCTGGCTTTT
The DNA here is from genome assembly GCA_026391715.1 of Bacteroidota bacterium. Taxonomy (GTDB): domain Bacteria; phylum Bacteroidota; class Bacteroidia; order Bacteroidales; family FEN-979; genus CAIVAT01. Next base: position 1,898 of record JAPLDO010000099.1, on the reverse strand, counting down.
TAAAAAAGATGATAAGGTAGAAGAAATAATAAACACACACCCTTTTGATGCCATTATTCTTGACATTATGATGCCGCCGCCAGATAGTTGGAGCGATGAGGAGAAGCGACAATCTGAAAACGGGATGTCCACAGGGAACGTACTCTTTAGAAAAATCAGGGAAAAGTACCAGGAAAAACCGATAATCATTCTGACAGGAAAAACCACCATTGGTATTGATGCAGGGCCATACACCAGGATATTGAGAAAACCGGAATTCGTTTCAAAAGTTAACGAAACCTTAAAAACCCTCCTGTACGATGAAAAGTAAAACAGTTGTTAGATTGATGTTAATATTGTGCTTGTTTTCCACTGCTTTTTTATCTCTATCTCAGTCCTCACCTGGGAAAACACAGGATTCTGTAAACTTTCAATCCAGGATAACAATGCTGGAGAATGAAATAAAAGAGTTGAAGGATGTCCTCAAAAATGAGGTCTATCCAACGCCACCCATACCTCTTAGGTATATACCCATCTGGTTAACTACTATGACCTTCTTGTTAACCATATTTCTTGGAATAGCAACTTTTCAGAGTTTTATTAAGGTGAAAGAAGCCAAGGACCAGATGAAAGATACCAAAAAGATCTTGGAAGAAGCTGAAAGAACTTTAAAAAGTTTGAAAGAGAAATATGAAGGGGAGATGAAACAAATTCGCGATGATTTCAACAACACCTCGCAAAATGTAACACGGCTGGTCGAGGAGGTTTACATCAAGGCTGAAAATAAGGTTAACGAATTAGCAGCACGGTATAGCCGAGGTTTGTATGCAATAGAACAAAATCAGAATTATTTATATGAAAGCATTGATCTTCTGTTCAAACTCACACAGACCATAGCGGAAAGTACCAAGAACAGGGAAATTTATGAGCGGCAGTATTTATCCCGGGGAATTTCTCAAATATATTCGTCTGAAAAAGAAGACCGGATCTGCGGGATAAACATTCTGGGTTCTAAGGGAAGAAGATCTGACATTGTGCATATTGACTTTTTAATTTTAAATGACGAGTCAGATGAAATCAAATTGAAGGCCTCGGAAGCAAAGGCTGAAATATTGAACCGGGGGTAGTGTGTATTGCAAAAATGCCAAATGGAATTATATCAGGGTTTTCCGAAAAATGATGAAACCTGCTAATGGGCTATGGCGATTTAAAATCCTTTACAAAAAAAAGCTCCGTTGGGTTCCCAACTTCCGCCGCCCAGTCGTTCGGGTCATACCATATTCCGCTCTCCTTATCGGTGGTTACCTGGTAGCGCTCCATATCCATTCGATGGCTTTGTGGCGGGCTTGTCTTATTCGGCACTGAAGGACATTGGGATGGCGTTTTAATCCGGAAATTCTTAGTCCAATATTAGACCAGGTCAGGGTAATTACAGCGGATCATGTACGAAAACAGGCTCTCTTTTCTTGCTGCTTTGAGAAATTGATTCCGGGCTAACAAAGCGCTATTATCTGTTCCACGGGCAACTCGTGCAAGAATATCCAACAGTTGAAGGTATTCAAATCGTTCGTCTAACAGATACTTTCGATTCAACCCCGTCCGTTTGATGGTTTCTCGCCCTTTCAGGCTTCTGTGCTTAATTAGGGTCTGCTGATTATGTCAGCACGTTTTTAGTTCAAGATTAATCCGGAAGATACCCGGAAAAAAATTCTTCTGATAAAATTCCACGAACCATTTTGCTGAAAAAGTAATCGTAGTTAAAATCTGGCAATAAACTTCCAACCCGGTCAATTTAACCAGGTTGAGAACCAAGATGATGGTGGCAATCCATGATTCGCTTGTTTGTGACAGCCTTGCCTTAATGCGGTTTAACCCGTATGCTGTTTTGGCTTGCCCAAACTTGCCCTCGATTGGATTTC
>JAPLDO010000094.1 GCA_026391715.1 Bacteroidota bacterium | reverse complement strand
TTAATATTCGTATTGTTTGCCATTACGAACATTGTAATTGTTTCTGTTGGAACTCCGACTATGGTTTTTGTGTTTCCGTTATTGAACTGAAGGATGTCTCCGGGCATCGGGGAAGATCTCACTGGCGACCAGTTTGCCGGCGTTGTCCAGCTTCCGTTGTCGGCGCCCTGCCAGGTATAGGTAGTTGAGGCTGATCCTGTGGTGGTGGCGCTTGCCGAGGGGATAACAGGCGCTGAATAATAGTTATAGGTTTCATCATTCGCTCCATCCCAGGCAAAAGGAAAAATGGTAAAAGAATATTGTGTTCCCGGCGATAATCCAACGATAGTTTTATTCAATATTGAACCCGGGGTTACAATGGCTGCCACACGTCCGTCGCCCAGCGGACTGCCTTCGGTATAACCGGTTGCATCTGCGGGAATTCCTGTTGGGGCTGCCGCTCCGGTTTTAAGCAGGATTAAATAGCCGCCAGCTCCGGTTGCAACCGCGCTCCAGGAAAGATTAATGCTTGTATTGCTTCCGGCAACCGCAGTGAATCCTGCAACATGTGAAGTTGGTTCATTGGAAAGGGTGAAGAACGACGCTTCGCCGGTAAGGGATGTTCCAATGATATTTGTGGCATAAGCCTTGAAATAAATTTTGGTCTGAACAGGAAGAAGGTTCCTTAAATGAGAAAAAACGCCGGTTGCAATGCCGCCTTCGGCAAGTTTGTTATCCGTTATCGTAACTCCCGGATTTGTATTCCACAAAGTGCCTCTTTCAGAAATGACAGCTCCGCCGTCGCTGACGATGGTTCCTCCAAGAATGGCTGAATTGTTATTGACCGCTGAAACCGTTGGAAGGTTGATAACAGGAGCTGAGGCAACAATAGGCGTTGACTGACTGTTTGGATTAAGATTGGCAATGGCAGTAAGATATTTTGTTGCACTTCCCGATCCGTTATACTCGTAAACCCTGAACCAGTAAGTTGTATTGCTTGTCAATCCGGTAACTGCAACTGAGTTTCCATTTCCGTTGTAAACTACCTGTTCTCCGGTTCCTCCGTAAACGGCGGCGGCTGTTGGATCAGAGCCATCAACAGGATTGGTAAAACTATTGCTTTTATTGATGATTGCGATACGTTTTGCGCCGTTGCCATTAGTCCAGCCAGTAGTCATACCGGTAGCCGTTACCGCGCTGAAACTTATGTCGTGCGCCTGAATAGTTGGAGGAAAAACGGCGCCGGAAGCAGTAATATCAGCCCATGTAAGTCCGATTCGGATTCCGTCAATTCTGAGCGCCGCGGCATTTGTTGCAGAACCTTGTCTTAGCGCGATCAAGCCAATGTTCAAGGCGTCTGTTTGAGTGTTGTCAATATAGGTCAGAGTAGGAGTTCCGGGTTCCGCAGCGCCAATTGCAGGATTAATAAAAAGCGACACATCGTCGTCGGTAGTAGTTCCGGCATTGAACTGGTACTTTAACACGATAAGATAAGTTGTATTCAAATCGTAAGTAAAACCAGTATAGGCAATGGTTGCCGCTGTGGTTGAGGATTTCGACAAACCAAACGCAATGCTGCCTGATGCGGCGTCTTTTTTGATCCACACACGCCCTTTGAAAATATTGCCGGTTATGGGCGACTCGACAAAATGGAGAAAGTAATCTCCAACAGTTTGCGCCGAAATTACGGATACAAGGAATCCGGCATACACTGCGCCGGTTGTCTGAGTCGTAAAAGCGTTGTTTACATCTTGTCCCGCGGTTGCCATGTCTGCGGCATTCCCGATTCCGGAAGAGAGGTAGCCCGCGTAGGTCAGACCTGCCGGTGAAACCAATATCGGATTTGTGGTAGTTGTTCCGGTTTGGGTCCATCCGTTAGCGGTTAAAGCTGTTCCGGCAACATAATCGAAGTTTTCATTCAGTAATAACTGTCCGAAACCAATTCCGTGAAATCCCAGTATCAAAGCCACTGAAATAATTGTCAAAAGCGTAAACTTCTTCATAATTCTGGTTTTTATTCTTACAAATGATAAACAACAGTTCGGGTAATATTCTGCAATTAGTATTTGGAACCTGAAACTTGAATCTGTAATTTTTAAAATATGTGGTTTTATCCCGTTTTGAGTATATTTTATTAAATCATATACCGACACAATATACAAAAGTATAAACTTCTGGCATAATGACTATAATTCGGTATGAAATAAGACAAATAAAGGGGGTTATTCCATTTTGCATTATCTATTATGAACAAGTGGTTTTAAACACTGACAGGTCTTGCACATGCTGTCTGGTTTAGTTTCGCAGTCAAACTGGCAATTCATAGCCAGCTTTGCCGGGCATGTTCTAAAAAAACTTCTGAAAAACTTGCATTGCGACGAAAAATATAGTATTATTGCAAAATCATTTTAGTATTAATATAATATTATAAACTCAATTAACCATGGAAAAGGAAAAAGTCACTTCAACATCATCGGGATACTTTTGTATCCTCGTTTTTCTTGCATTTATAGGAATGGGAGTTTGCGGAATTCTGTTGTACAACCAATCTGCCACAGGAATTGTTATTTCAATGTTGTTTTTCGCGCTTGCCATCTTCACCGCAATTGGACTCATAGTAGTCAACCCAAACGAATCATCGGTTTTGGTATTATTCGGAGAATACAAAGGGACCATCAAGCAGAATGGCTTCTTTTGGGTCAATCCGTTTTTTGTAAAAAAGAAAATTTCATTACGCGCCCGCAATCTGAACCGCGAGCCGATCAAAGTGAACGACAAACTCGGAAATCCCATTATGATCGGTATCGTTCTGGTATGGAAAGTGGAAAATACTTATAAGGCGGCTTTCGAGGTGGATGATTTTGCGCATTTTGTCGACATTCAGAGCGAATCAGCCACACGTAAACTTGCAGGGCATTATGCCTACGACAATTTCGATGATGAGCAGAAGGAGATAACATTGAGGGCTGGAGGCGAAGAGGTTCACCTGGCGCTTGAACGTGAACTCTCGGAACGGCTTGTAATGGCAGGCATCAAGGTCATTGAAGCCCGCATCAGCTATCTGGCATATTCTTCGGAAATTGCCGGCGCCATGCTGCGCCGTCAGCAGGCAACTGCGGTTGTGGCAGCCCGGACAAAGATTGTTGAGGGGGCGGTTAGCATGGTGGAACTGGCTCTTGACCAACTCAGCAAAAAACATGTTGTCGAACTCGATGAAGATAAGAAAGCCAGCATGGTGAGCAATCTGATGGTAGTGCTGTGTTCCGACAAGGACACCACGCCTGTGGTTAATACCGGAACTCTGCATCAATAGGATTTTATGGCAGGAAAAAAGGTCTTTATGCTCCGGGTAAACCCCGATATTTATGAAGCCATTGAAAAATGGGCAGCCGATGATTTCCGTTCTGTAAACGGCCAGATCGAATGGATTCTCGATTCGAAACTGAAGGAACAACGCCGAACGCCGGAAAAAATCCAACAAAAAACCGGGATAGATAACAAACAACTTCTGTGATCGTTGAAAACAAAGGAAATATGATCATAACCAAGTTCAAACAAAGGTACCATGAACCTGACCGCCCGAAAATCAGGCCGGAGCTGACGCCGGTTGACTGGCTTATAGAATGTCTGGCGATATTTGCAATACTTTCTTTTATCGGATATTCAATATATTGGTTTCCCCGCGTACCACAAATAATTCCGATTCATTTCAATGCAAAAGGAGAGGTGAATGATTACGGCAACAAGGCGTCAATACTTATATTTCCGATAATTGCCTTGTTTACTTACGCGTTGCTTACCGTTATTGCCCTGTTCCCGTATAACTTCAACTTTGCAGGGAAAATTACGCCGGAAAACGCTCCCCGCCAGTATCGCCTTGCAACGCGTTTTATCAGAATCTTAAAAACCGTGATAATATTTATTTTCTTTTATATCAGCGCTATGATAATTCGCACAGCAATGAATAAAACGGACAGGATTGGAATCTGGGATATCCCGGTTATTTTATGCGCCATCTTCATACCTTTGATAGTTTACTTCGTTGTGGCTTCCAGAAAACAGAAACTTCACTAAAATACCTTTGCGGTGCAATCATTTGCTTACCGTCTCCTCGTCAGGTAACAAAATAATTACGAATAAATGATAAGAAATAGCGCCGGCAGGATAATCCCAATGGCTGTGAGCCATGCTCCGCGACCGAGGATGCCGTTTTTCCCGCGGAGTACAAAAAGTCCGGTTATGGCAAGAATGATCAGTCCAACCGCATAAGCATCGGAAAACCAGGTATAAAACTTTTTCATGTTATTATAGTGCAGGAGGTTCATCTCCTTAATCACGTACCGTGTTGTTTTCCGCTCCATCTGAGCCTCTCCGGTATTCAGATCAACATAAACAAATCCGTTGGTTAGAAAAATCTGAACATAGCCTTCACCGGTGACAAAACTCTTATAATGATCTTTTTGCTTTACCTCGTCAAGCGTCGAAAAAATATAAGTTTGATCAACTTTTCCATCCTTTGGAAGCGATACTTTTAGGTCGGTATAGGATTTTCCGTAGTCGGGATGTTGAAAATCGCCGGATTTGAAATGGTTAAGCACGATTCCGGAAATGGCATAGATCAGAGTCATCCCAACACACAAATAGCCAATATCGCGGTGAAAAATATTATTCCACCGCCTGAGCGTTTTAACCTGCATGGTTATTTTATTTCGATGAATTTTACAGCTTCCACCGAATAGAAGGAAAGGTGGTCTTTCCCGCTGTTTTTAAGGTCTGTGCGCATGGCGTTGATCTGGTCGAGTTTGTCCTGCGTACCCTGGTCTTCGTGACCTTTGGCGCCGGTGTGAACACCCACGTCATGATTTGCCTCAGGTTTCAGTGTTTCCGCTTCCCATTCATTAAGAAATTTGGAGTCAATTCGTTCTTCTTTCAAAATTCCAGTAACACGAACACGACTGCCAATAAGGGTTTCTTCGAATTTCACAATGTCGGGACCAGTCGTTACTTCAACGCGTATGCTGTCGGTACCATCAACAAGAAACATCCTTTTCCCGCCATGCTTGCATAGGTGAAGAACGGTTCCTTCAATTATTACCGGCTTTTCAATACAACTATCGGCTTGCTTTTCAAAAGTAAGCACAGTCAGCAAAGTAGTGTCAGACTTTGCAACATCGGCTTTGTTATCGGCGCTCTGGTTGCAGGCGGTAATTGCAAAAATTACAATTATCAATAACGGGAATAGTTTTCTCGACATATAATTCATGGGTTTGGTTTAGCGTGCAAAGTTGAATGTTTTCAGGGAGATAAAAAAATGCCTGTTAGCATATTAACATTAATTTAACTACTCACAGGCGCTTCAATTACCCGTTCCTTAACCTTCACTGCCGGATTTCCCTGATATATAGTGTAGGTCTCAAGATTTCTGGTTGCCACCGAATTTACCGCGAGTACTGCATGTGATTTACATGTAATCCCCGGACAAACTACGCTGTGCGCGCCAATCCATGCGCCGTCTTCAAGTGCAATTTTCCCGGTAATCAAATCGAAAGTACTCTTCCTGTAATTATGATTTCCGCAAAGCAACATCGCTCCCTGCGAAATGCAGCAATTCTTTCCGATCGTAACATCGTCAAGATTATCAATCCAGGCATTTTCACCAATCCAGGTATAATCGCCAATACTAAGCCGCCAGGGATACTTGATATTGATACATGGTTTTATGTTAACTCCCTTCCCTATTGAGGCTCCGAATAATCGGAGCAGCATGCATTTCAACGCGCTCGACGGGATCAACCCCGATTTGAAGAAAAACAGATTCACATAGTACCAGCACAATTGCTTTAGCGCATTACCTCCGGGTTTGTAATAACTGTTGTCGTAGCGTGAGAGTTCCGTTTGCATAATCACAAATTAAACAGGTTTATATTTTCTGATAGCATTTCAGGATTGGCAATGTAAGACTGGGCAAAATCATAAGCCCGCCCCGAAAAGATGTTAAATTCCTCATTGCCGAGAGAGGCAAAATAGTCAATGGCTTCCTTGAACTGATTAGGCGTATCAAGTGAAATATCACAGCCGATACCCATACTTTCGAGATTTCTCCATGGTGTGCGGTCGCTGATAATTACCGGGCAGCCTGCCATAAAACTTTCCAGAATCGTGTGACCAAAATTTTCACCGGTTGTGGGCAACAGCATCACATCATAGTTTTGCAGTTCCTCCAGAATTTTATCACTATTAACGCTGCCGCGATAAGTCACCCCGATATTCGAGGGCATTGCATCAATAAGGGTTTTACATCTGTTCCAGTAATTTTCATCATAAACAGGTCCAATGATATCATACTGAATCTGATGATTTCTGCATTGGCTGAGTATTTCCAGCGCGTACAACTGATTTTTTTCGGGCGATATCCGCGCAACAGTTAAAAGGGTTAGTTTACCTGCAATTTTTGGTTTCCGAACCGGAGGGTTGGCAAATTTGCGAGGCAATTCGCGGGCTTCGGCAATTTGAACATTCATTCCAATATGTTGACGGATATCGATCGTTTCATGCCCAATTACCGAATGAAATATTGTTCCTTTGTAAAACCCAACCGCTTTCATAAGAGAAAGGAAAAATCTTTTCCTGCCTGATTTTACGCCAAGAGCGCCCTGACCCAGAACGCCATGCGCAACGACAATAATCCGATCGAAATTGTGCATTTTTGCGAGAATCAGCGGTAATATTGAGTACCAGAAACCGAAAAGAAGATGTATATAAACAATGCCGTAATTCCGTTCTTTAATGAGCCGGTTGAAAAGCCCAAGTTTGTGATTGGCAGCCGAAACATAGAATACATTAACATTCGGAGATATGTTATTCCATTGATCAGGAATAATATCAGGGTAGGGAGTGGTTTCGGTATAATCAGTATTCCGGGTGACGATAAAAAATTCAAAATCATTTTTCAAATACTCAACCTGATTCATAAAAGCGCGGATTGTGCCGCCTGCTTTGTATCCCGGCCAGTAATAATCGGTAAATGAGATAATCTTTTTCATCTTATGGTTTTACTATTTGTTCATAAATAGCTGCAAATTTTTTCCCGATTGCTTCAGGGTGGAAGCGTTTTACATTCTCAAATCCTTTGCTTATCAGTTTTTCGCGCAATGATGAATCATTCATTAAAAGGGTAACAGCCTCTCTTATTTCCTCGGTATTTTCGGCGTCAATTATCAATGCCGCATCGCCCGCCACTTCGGGCAGAGAAGAGTTATTGCCGGTAATTACCGGTCTTCCGATGGCGTTTGCCTCAAGTATTGGTAACCCAAACCCTTCGTACAACGATGCAAACAGGACGATATCTGCTTCACGATATTTGTCAAGTACCTGACTATATTGCATATTGAAATAGTTCTCGTAACAAATCCTGTGCTTGTCAAGCAGTTCAATATGTTCATTAGTTAATTTACCTATAATAATAAGGGTTACACAGAGTCCTTCGAGAGCGGGAATCACACGATGAAGGTTTTTATTCGGGGTTGTGCCAATATGAAGTATCGCCGGCTTTTCAGTATTAAATTCACGTGGCGACGGCGTTATGTCAGAAGAAATGCAATCATGGACAACGAGGATTTTTTCAGCGGTAATACCTGTTTTCTGAATTAATTCCTTCCTGATAAATTCAGAAATTACGGTAATGTACTTTACTCTGATGGCAGGAAGAGTAAACCAGAAAAATTTCAGTGCGGCAAGCCTTAAACCACCAACCGATGATAAAATACGCAAATCGTGGATGGTCAGAATAGTTTTGCGTTTTTCCATAAAAACAGCAATGTAATGCACATCGCCTGTAATATGATTCACATCGCCCTGATGAAAAGCGGCGTCAATGGTATTGTAAACTCTTTTCCATAACCCGATGCTGTTTTGTTTCATCACATAACGCGAAGACCTAACCTTTTCGGGCAATGCGGTAATGATTGTATCAAACAGCTCTTCAATGCTATGATGCCAGGGAGCATTGGCTCTGCGGAAAAAAAAGACGGTGTGCATATAAAAACTTCACGCTATAATTTAGTAAACTGCATATCTGCGTTAAACAAGTTGATCGTTATGAAGTCTCATTAATCTCTTTATACAATCATGTCATCCCCGCAGAATTTGGTTGAAAACCAATCTTTTCAATCTTCAATCGTTGTCCATAAAGAATTTTTTGATTCCGGAAAAAACCTTCTTTACAGGGGTGTTGGTTGTTTTATCCCTCATCTCTGCCTCTATTTTCTTTAACAGAGGCAAGAGGTTTTCAAAGGCGTTTTCATCCTTTTTAATATAATCAAGGGCGCCTTGTTTTATAGACTGAACCGCCAGTTTGACGCTTTTTTGGCCCGACATGAAGATGACCCGGAGGTTTGGTTTATATGCCCTGATTTTTTGCAAAACCTCCACTCCATTCACCATTCCTAGCTGCTGATCCAGTATTATCACATCGGGAACTTTATCTTCATAAACCTGCAACAAACATTCAAGTCCATTGTCAACATGTTTCACGTTATCATATCCCTCGGTCTTCAATATCTCAAGAATTATTGTCGCATAAAAGGGGTCGTCCTCAACTACAAGTATAAACATGGCTGTATATTTATTTGGTTAGCAAGTTAAATATTTTTAATTACTTTTGATGAACAACGTTTACAATAAAGCTATTATTTTTTTTATGGACAATAACGACCTGAGCAAAGCCTTACTTGAATTGGCTCTTTCAGAAAAAAAGATTAAACAGGAGCGCGATCTTTTACGTATTATAATCGAGAACATTCCTGATCCTATCTATGTCAAGGATTTGGAAGGACGAAAAATTCTGCTCAACAAAGCTGAAGCAGATTTGCTCAATGCTTCATCGCCCGAAGAAGTTATGGGCAAAACCGACGCCGATTTTTATCCGCCGGAAGTTGCAGAAAAAACAAGGTTGGAGGACCAGCGGATTATTGACCAGAAAACTCCGATGATTCATGAAGAAGGCAGGATTATTACCAGGCTGGGTGAGGAAATATGGCTGGAAGGCAACAAAATTCCATATTTTGACGAAAACGGCAATGTTCTGGGGATCATCGGGATAAGCCACAACATTACTGCGCGCAAACAAACCGAAGCGAAACTGCGGGAAAATGCCGAAAAATATCAATCCATCTTTAATACATTTATTGATCTATATTATCGAACCGATTTGCAGGGAAACATTCTTGCCCTTTCTCCATCAGTTTTTCAACTTTCCGGATATTATCCAGAGGATCTGATCGGAAATAATGTTGCTAAAGTATATTCCAACATTGAAAGCCGAAATAAGATGCTTGAACTTCTACTGGAAAAAGGAGTAGTTAATGATTATGAAAATGTTTTAATAAAAAAAGACGGAACCCTGGTTCCGGTATCAATTACAATTCATCTTACCAAAGATTCCGACGGTCGGGTTCAGTTTATTGAAGGAACCATCAGGGATATAACCGAGCGCAAGGAGAGTGAAGAAAAACTGGGCAAACTGCTTCAACTTCAAAATTTGTTGACCCATATTGCTACCGAATTTATCAATATTCCGGTTGAAAACAGCGATGAAGCTGTGAACAGGCTTCTCACTCTGATAGGCAACCAAAACCAGATTGACCGGGTTTATATTTTCAATTATGACTTTGTTTCCAAAACCATGTCAAATAGCCACGAGTGGTGCGCTGAAGGCATAACTCCTGAAATAAAAAACCTCCAGGCGATTCTCCTTTCACAATTGCCAGCATGGGTTGAAACTCATTTAAAAGGGGAGATGCTGATAGTTCCGGATGTGAGCAAATTAGAACAAGAGAGCGTTATGCGGCAAATACTTGAACCGCAGGGCGTCAAAACGCTGATCACAGTTCCCATGTTTTTACATGGCGAATGTCTTGGTTTTGTCGGTTTTGATTCAGTCAAAATTGTGAAACAGTGGAGCGGAGAAGAGATTACGTTTCTGAAATTACTTGCCGACCTTCTGTGCAACGTTGTTGACCGAAAACGTACCGAACACTCGCTCGTTACCCGCGAGGCATACCTGAAATCAATTTTCAATAATGTACCCTACCTTATGTGGCTGAAGAATATTTATGGACAGTATTTGCTCGTTAACCAGCCATTCCTCGATTACTTCAGTTTCACTGACCATGATTCGCCAATAGGTAAAACTGCAAAAGACCTCTGGGCGCAAAATATTTCACAGAATTTTATTTTTCAGGACAATGAAGTGCTGCGGACACAAAAATTGAAAATTGTTGAAGAACAAGTGGATTTTCATGGGAAAAAAGTCTGGTTCGAGATTTTCCGGGCGCCTATCCTCGACCCAAATGGCAAACTCCTTGGCATCACAGGTATTGCCCGCGATATTACACACCGGATAATGGCCGACCGCGAATTTAAAAAAGCAACTGAAGCTGCCGAATCGTCGAACATCGCCAAAACCCATTTCCTTGCCACAATGAGCCACGAAATTCGTACCCCGCTCACTGCAATCATTGGAATGATAAGGCTCCTGCGCAAAACATATCTCGACGAACAACAGATGAAATTGTTGACTAATATGAATCTATCGTCGGATAACCTCTTAACCGTTATAACCGATATTCTCGATTTCTCAAAAATTGAATCCGGGCAAATTGACATCGAAAAAACGAATTTTAACATCCATGAACTTTTCCGCAGGGTTTATGATGCGAATGAATACGGCGCTGAGGGAAAAAACATCAAACTAAAGTATTCTGTCGACCCGGCTATTACTGAATTTTTAATCGGCGATCCTTTACGTATGCAACAGATTCTTAATAACCTTGTGGGAAATGCAATAAAATTTACTCAGGAGGGAACGGTTGAATTGCATTGCAAACTTACAGGCTCCGAGAATGGTAAAAACAGAATCATGTTTGAGGTTGAAGATACCGGAATCGGGATAAGCCCCGACAACCAGAAGAAAATATTTAACAGCTTTCAGCAGGAAGATGAAAGTATTACCCGCACTTATGGCGGAACAGGTCTTGGATTGGCAATTTGCAAACAATTGGTGGAGCTGATGGGTGGAAAACTAAGTCTCGAAAGCGCAAAAAAAGTGGGTAGCAGGTTTTTCTTTACCCTTGTCATTCCTAATGGTTCTGCAATAAAATCGGAAGTGTTGGAACCCTTTGTTGAATCTGAATTTTCTTCTTTATCCGGATATCGGATTTTACTTGTGGAAGATAATAAGTTCAACCAGTTTATCGCGGAAGCAATGCTTGAAAAATGGGGCGCCACCACCATGATCGCCGAAGATGGGCAACAGGCAGTTGACAAACTTCGCGTCGAATCATTTGACCTGATTTTGATGGATATTCAAATGCCGGTTATGGACGGAATTACCGCCTCCAAAATCATTAGGCAAAACCTCAAACTGCAAACGCCCATCCTGGCCCTTACAGCCAACGTTGTCAAAGGTATTGTGGATCGCTGCGAAAAGGCAGGCATGCAAGGTTATATATCAAAACCTTTTGATGAAGATGAATTGTACGCGCGAATCTTTTCGGCACTAAAATTATTCCCTAAAGTTGAAAAAGTTGAAAAACCAGTCCATATTGAAACAATTAATTTATGCGACGTTTCCATGTTGGCAAAGATGGTTGGCAATGATCCGGGGATGTTAAAAAAGATGATAAAAAAGTTCCTTGAAGTTATTCCTGGCTATGTAAGTGATTTAGCAGAAGCTGCCAACCAGCATGATATGGACGCAATCCAAAAAACATCGCATAAGATCAAATCATCCATTCGACTTGTCTCTAATGATACTATGTGCAACCTCATTGAAACAATAAACAAAATCGCTAAAACCGGGCAGGAAAATGGTGAATTATATGAATTGATTCAGAACTTTCTGAGCTATTTTTATCTTTTATCGGAACAACTGAAAAAGCAGATAAATACAAACCTTTAAAGTCACCAAAATACATATTCAAATGTCAGATATGCAATTTCTCTTTTATAAGGCAGTTTCCCAGTTTATAATGCCTATGGGACTGACATTTATATTTCTGGTCTGTTCCGCCGTGTTTTTTATTCTTGGTAAAAAGAAACCGGCAATTTGGCTTCTTCTTTGGTCAATTTTCTGGTTGTGGTTATGGAGTACGCCATTATGGAGCGATTTTATTAGAGGGCGACTGGAATCAAAATTTAGCTACCGACCTGCCACCGAATTGCCCAGCGCCGACGCAATAGTGGTTCTGGGCGGAGGCGTCAGGGGCTATGCCGGACCAAAATTGCCCATGATAGACCTGAACCGGGCAGCCGACCGCGAACTGTTTTGCGCTCAACTTTATCAGGCAAATAAAGCAAAAGTAGTTATCCTCACCGGTGGCGCTGATCCTGTAAATAGAACCGGCGCGGCTGCAATTGGTATGAAAATATTTTTAATCAACCTCGGCATTCCCGCGGCAGTAATCAGGACTGGGGTAAACAGCAGAAATACAGTTGAAAATGTAAAAGAAGTTCTAAATATCCTGAAATCATTAAAGGGGAAAACTATTCTTCTTGTTACATCTGCAATGCACATGCAACGGGCATACTGGCTCTTTTCACAATCAGGTCTTAATGTTATTCCTGCCCCTACCGATTTTGAGGTTGTTAACATCCCATTTTCCTATTACAGGTTATTGCCCGACGCCGAAGCGTTGGAGAACAGCTCCCGTGCAGCTCGTGAGTTCCTCGGGCTTGGATTTTACAAATTGCATAAACCTGAAATTAAGTAGTGAAAAACTATTCATGATGAAAAATTCATTTTAACCCTTCTTTTCCTCGGATTCCTAATCTCTGCTTATCCCCAGAACATTGTCGCATCTGCGGCAGGCTTGTCGGGTAAAAGCGTTGTGACGTCGGAAACCTTCACCTGCCTTTACGGTTAGCCCCGCGACCATCATTCCGAAGAGCAGACTCATTGATTGATATCGGGTTCACTCCGAAAACGCCGGTTTATAAACCAAGAATAAGAAACGGAAAATAGAAATGGGAGGGTAAATGGATTATGTCATATTTTTCTAAAGCAAATCAACCAGAATGTTTACAATCCGCAAGGCAGCGGCTCCATCCCAGAGGTCAGGTATTTTTCCATGCTTTTCTTTACCTGCAAGTATTTCTTTAACTTTCACTGAAACAACTGAAAGATCGGTTCCGCAAAGCTGATTTGTTCCAATTTCAGGCGGGCGCAACAGAATCGAGCAAGCCGAATTTCTTCAGATTAATTTTTGTGCGAGGATGAATAGGAAAAACAACCGGCATCGCGCCAGATATGGAATTAAGGAAATTGACAAGCGCCTCAAGGTTCTCCTTTTCATCAACATTGGAAGGACGGTGAAAAGTTACCAGAATGTAATTCCCGGCGGTTAAACCAAGTTTTGCCAGAACCTCTGAGTCCGCAATTTTTTTATCAAGATATACAAGTGTGTCAATCATGACATTCCCCGTAAAAAAAACTTTGGAAGCAGGCACGCCTTCTTTCATCAGGTTTTCCATTCCGCTCTTCTCAGTTACAAACAGATAATCGGAAATGGCGTCGGTTACAACACGGTTGATCTCCTCCGGCATTGAGCGGTCGCCGCTGCGCAAACCCGCCTCCACATGAACTACTTTGATTCCAAGTTTGACAGCCGCCAGAGCGCAAGCCATTGTTGAATTTACGTCGCCAACAACCAAAACCATATCCGGTTTGTGCGCTATAAGAATCTTTTCAAATTCGATCATGATCCGTCCGGTAATATCTGCGTGTGAGCCATTATTGATGTTGAGGAAAAAATCGGGAACCGGCATTCCAAGTTCATTGAAAAACACATCCGACATGGTAGCGTCGGAATGTTGACCGGTATGGCATAATAACGATTCCACGGTATCTCCATATTTGGCGAATGCCCTACAGATCGGAGCGACTTTGATAAAATTCGGTCGTGTTCCGACTACGCTGATAATTTTAAATTTCTTCATCCTCTGATATATTGTAAAAATGTAAATTATGACATTCTGATAATAAACCCCAAGTCTGAGCTTACTCCGAAAAGGAAACAATTTGGACTAAAGTCCAATAACCGTAGGTTTATCAATTGCCACGACCTTAAGGTCGTGGCAATTCAAGTTTTTGACATACCGGGCTTTAGCCAAATTTTGATTTTTCTACCACTTTTTGGAGTGAACTCAATGTTAAAACAATAGATATCAGGTATGGTTCAATACTTCCTGATAGGTTCCAATCACCTGCCCGACAGTTTTTTTGATATCAAATCGCTCAACTGCCGATCGTCGCGCATTTTCTGAAAGTTCTTTATACCTTTCAGCATCTTCCAGAATCCATTGAATGCCTGTCGCAAGGTCTTCCGATAGAAAGGGTTTGGCTAAGTATCCTGTTTTTTTATGATCAACGATATCGAGTAAACCTGTTGCGCCAAAGGCAACAACCGGAACCCCGCAGGCGAGCGCCTCGCTGGCGGTTTGTCCAAAAACTTCCTGGAATGATGGAACTGCTACCACATCAGCGGCAGAATAAAGCATGGCAATTTCAGATTCTTTGGGCAGATACCCAAGAAACCTGACCGGGATATCGAGATCATTAACCATTTCAGAATTGGATGAACCAAAAACAATTAGTTCAAGATTGCTTTTATCCAATTGCCGTAAAGCTTCAAGAAGCCTGTTGAATCCCTTTAGCTCATTTTTCGCCGCCCTTACCGCGCCAAACAAGATCAGTTTCTTTTCATGAGAAAACCCGAAATGATCCCTTGCAATGGCTTTATCTGATGGATGAAAAACAGAAATATCAAGCCCGTTAGGCGCTACGATAACTGTACGATTTCCAAGCAACGCGCTTTCGGATACACAATTGGCAAGCCACCGGCTGGGTGTGATGATTGTTAAATTTTTGATTGATTGGTATGCGTCTCTCTTCCTGAAAAATGATTTCCGGCTAAGATCATTTTCATTAGTCGAATGTAAAATGGGGCAACATCCGCATCTCTCCTGATATTTTTTACATTTCAGAGGGTAATGGCAACCTCCGGTGGCAGCCCAAATATCATGGAAAGTCCAGATGACAGGCTGTTTTATCTTCGCTAAAGATTCTATCCTGATAAATCCACCCGCGATCCAGTTCAGGTGAACCAGATCGGGATTGATGGCATTGATCTGATCAACAACTGAATCCGGGAGAAGATTTGTGGAGAATAATATTCGTTTACGCGTTTGCGGTAATGGAATTGCGAAATCTATATAGGGCCTGATACAATTAAAATAATTGTGAAACAGACCTCGCGCTTCAAACACGTCCTGATCCTTTGATATCTTATTTTGAACCAGCATTTGCGCCCTGACGCCGGCTTCCTGTAGACCCTTAAACAGCCGCCATGTCGCCTTGGCGGCGCCTCCTTTTAGATCATAAGTATTTAGCAACAGAACTTGCATGAGAAAATGATTGTTAAGGGTGATAACGGTTTTATCGTAATGTTGTCAGTTTTTTGGCATTTATTTTTTTAACAATCAACAAATATAAACTCTTTGGAATAAACCGGTAAAAAAATGATACAATCAATAAAAAGAGGGATTTTTTTACGTGGTATTGATTTTCCTGAAATGTAAGTCTCTTAAAGGATTTTAAAATTTTGAGATGTTCTCGTTCAGAGGAAAACATATTATGGTGGGAAATTCCATGGGCTTCGGTAACAGAAATTGGTTCGGGAAAATAAAGAAATCGTTTTGACGAGAAAAATAATCTGAGAACCATTTCATAATCGGCGCCAATTTTATATTGTACCTGGAAACCTTGCGATTTTATCAACGATGTCCTTATAAAGAGAGATTGATGTGAAAATATCATTCCCTGCCAAAGATTATCGGCGGAACCCGCTCTCCGGATTACTTTGAAGGAAATATAATCTGCAATCCAATCTCCATATACAACGTCAATATCGCTGAGATCAAGGGAGAACAGTCTTGAAAGTACTGAGGAATCAGCCAGCATATCCCCGGCATTCAAAAAAAATGCCCATGTGCCGGTAGCTTTTGCAAGACCTTTATTCATAGCGTCGTAAATGCCCTGGTCAGGTTCGCTTGCGCTATAGGCGATCCTGCTTTTATATTTCTCAATTTCCTCTGCCGTTCCATCGGTTGAACCGCCATCAACCACAATCCAATTCAGAAGCGAATAATCCTGCACCACAATACTCCGGGCTGTTTTTACAAAGCCTTCTTTGTCGTTCAAAACAACAGTAATTATGGAAACAGCCATAGTCATGACAATTGTAATGCTTTTACGATGAGGGTTTGCAGAAAAAGAGCTGGAAACGCAGGCAAACAATTACGGATCATAAGGATTGGTAAATTGCGGAAGATAACAGGCTTTGCCTGAAATAATCGCCGGTTAGTTTCGCCTTTATCTTATGGTTCGCCAGATAATGATGAGACCGAAGTATCATGTCCGTATCCCCAATTTTTTCTGCCGCCTCTTCCAGCGATGTAAAATAAAGCGGGTAGTCAATACCAAGATATTCCACAACAGGAGCTATTGGGTTTACCAGAATTGGGGTATTTCGCGCAATACATTCAACAATAGTATTATTGGCGCTGGCGTCATATAGGTCGAGGAAAACGATATTCTCCGACAAAAGCCGATCATATTGCTTGTTGGGAATAAACTTCATGGTTTTGGTTTGAGCAATACATTCCGGGGTCAGAAATTCTTTGCCAGGCGTGTGTTCCAATTCCCTTTTCATGATCTCGTCCATGTTATCTTCATTCTTCATGAGGAATATTTTCTGGTATCCTTTTGCCCGAAGGCGATGTATTGAATAAATTTTCCTGAGCCACCAACCAATTTGAATGATTTTTTTTTCCTTGTTTTGATGAAAGAGCGTTGATGACCAGGTTAATTGAGGAAATTCTGTGGGATGCAGAAGATTATTCACAGGTACCTTCAAAATAGTCTCAAGATACAATTTGTGGTATGCGGAAAGGGTGAACAGTCCTTTGCAAAATGGAAGACTTTTCCTCCATGCCGCTGAATTGAATATTTCTTTGTTTGACTGGTTTTGGGGCAGATGTGATGGAATACATGGCGGTACATGTATGAACCCAACCCATGGAACCTGATGTGGTCTGATTCCTTTCGGATTCCAAGCAAAAGTTCTTTCAATAAAGGGGTCGAATAGTATTCCTGAAGGATTATGAAGGATGCTTATTGACCGCATTGCGTAATTCCATCCACTGCGATGATTCCCGTAAGAAATTCCTGGGAAACCGGCGATATTAATGCGTCCTTGAAATTGTCCCGCGCTTTTTCTGAAACCAAACCTATTCCTGAAAAATATATTCAGAAAATCGGCTTTTATTTCCTGCATAAAGGACCAGATGAGTATCCGCTTATTCCCGGAAGACAGAAATGACCGCAGCCTTGATAACATAAATTACAGTAAATGAATTAATTACAGCTAAATTAGTTGACCATCACTTTCCAAAAACATAATTAATGCCAGATGAAATTCTGTTTTCCTAAAGAAAAAACAATTTTGCCCTTAAACAGAATGAAACCAAAGAAGGAACATTGGGCTGCTCCAGTTTATCTGAAATTTTTCTCGTTTTATAACCCCGTTTTCGCTCCTTAATAAATTTCAGGGAATATCCTTTCGGCATTTCGGGAAGGAACCTGTTGAT
>JAPLDO010000063.1 GCA_026391715.1 Bacteroidota bacterium | reverse complement strand
TTATTGTCAGTTTTGGTCAGTACAAAAATAGGTAAATTTTATGAAAACCATTTGATAACCCCCAATAAACCAGCAAATTTGCATTAGTAAATTCTTCGGGATATGAGCAAAAACAAGTTAATCCGTTTCGATTGGGCTATGAAAACGACACTTCGCGATAAAGCCAATTTCGATGTGCTGGAAGGTTTTTTAGCCGCTTTGCTTATTGTTGAACACCAGAAGCCCGGCGATGATTTTCGCAATATCAGCAAGGTGATTTCTATCAGCATAATGTATTTTAACCTGGGTTTCGGCGATGACTATATTTATTAATGTCTTTTGACAAGGCGCCTTTGATCGATGCCAAATGTTTCCTATTTCTTGAACATGCACTATACTGAAATTTTCCAGGAGCTGCTCAGGTAAAAAATAGTGTAGGAGAGATGTATCCAAGGGTTCTTTTTTTAAGCAAAAATAAGCCTTCCCCCCAAATAATTAATGTGAGCCAAAAAAAGCCCTCTTTCAGAGGGCTTTTCAAATTATTCGGAAAATATATTTGGCTGACGAGGTCTATTCAAAATTGGCAAAAGCAGGCGTCACAGTCGCCAGAAGTGCATTATCAATGGTAATTGTAACAACATAATCATCAAAATCGGCTACGTTGGGAAGCGACGGAGCCAGATCAACCATTGAGATCATCTCTGTCGGCATATCTTCAAATGTTGCTTCCGATGGAGTAACAGGAACCAGCGCTGAACATTCATTCACGAAAGCAACTTCTTCAAATGTTGCCTCAACAGGCGTAGTTGGGGCAAGTCTGATTGTGGCGATTGGGGAAGCTACAGGAGCTGAAGTTGATTCATTGCCTGCGAAAAGAAAACCTGCCTGAAGAAAGAGAACGGCTGCGATGATGATTATTTTTGTTTTCATTTTTTCTGTTGTTTGAAGTTGATGAAGCAAAAATAATACGGAATGAGGTAATGGAGAATATGGAATCGTTTGGTTAGGATTAAAAACCGATGAAGCGGGGATGAAAATCGGCAAATGATATAACCATGCGTTTGGCGATTGAAACTTCGAACCGGCGATTGTGCAAATTTTATTATTACATTTGTTCAGTTGCATTGCAATCGTTTTTTGTTTTGTAATTACTGATACCACTAAATAAATTTCAATGCTCATGCAGCATTTTTACCTGTTTTCCGTTTTTTATATTCAGATTATCATGTTGTTACGAAATTCGCATTTATAGTTAATTCATATTCAGATGAAAACAATAATTTCTCTTTTCTTTATTGCGGGGATGTTATTTACCAGTGAAACGTGCCAAGGTCAGAAGGCGACAATTTTCGGACAGGTTTTTCTAATAACCCACCGTGATACCATCAAACTGACCAAAGCCCGGCTGGAGCTATTCCAGGTAACTGGCTCAAAAACCGATACTTTTATTGATGACTACTATTCTGATGGTAAAGGAAGGTACATAATTTCAGAAATAAATTATGGCAAATATTATTTCAAGGTATATTATGGAAATACGATACCATTTGTGTTTTTTACCAATTCAATGAAAACCGATAAATGTCCGGTATTTTCTGTGGATCTGGAGTTGAAAGGCGTTCCGGCAATGTACGTCAGGAACCCAAAGTAAATGATAACTGATTATATATAAGTGCAATTTTCTCTTTTTCAACCAAAACACCGGCATTCCAATCCCGGAGACCCGGCAAAGGCTGACCAGATTCGCTCAGCGCTGGGTCCCAGACTCCCACAAGCTGCGGTGGAGAATGTGGTAGCGCAAATTCTCGAAAATCCTATCAGCATTAAAGTCGTTAGCCACCGAATCTCAAAATCGGGCGATTTCAGACCAGCATTCAACAACAACCCACCCAAAATAACTATAAACGCGAATCTTAATCTATTCGGTTTCCTGATTACACTCGTGCATGAACTTGCGCACCATCACGTCCACCTCGACTTCAACCGGTCGCTAAAAAAGTTTACCCTTCGCCGTAAAAAACGTCCTTTGCCTCATGGCGAGGAGTGGAAGGAGCAATTCCGACTTTTAATGGTTCCATACCTGAACAATGAAGTTTTCCCGCGCGACATCCTGCCTGTACTTATGCAATATCTTGAAAATCCCAAAGCTTCATCATCGGTTGATCATAAATTATCAAAGGCGCTGAAAATCTACGATCCGTCAGATACTACAGTTCGACTCGAAGATCTTCCTTTCGATGCAATTTTTACCATTCACGGGAAAAGGATATTCAGGAAGAAGGAGAAAATTAAGACGCGATACCGTTGCGAGTGCATGAAGACCAGCCGCATCTACCTCGTAAGTCCGGGGGCGCCAGTTGCCCCTTTTCCGGACAAAATCTGACTCCTTTTACAAAACCTCAATTTTTCCCTCACCCGCTATCCTTGCCAACCTGCACATTCCCATTGCCGGAATAATTTACTTTTTTCTACCTTTGCCCAAGAATTACATATCCAATGGAAAATCAGCTTTTTATTCACAACACATTGACGCGGAAGAAGGAACTTTTTGAACCGCTTAATCCGCCGTTTGCCGGAATGTATGTTTGCGGTCCAACGGTTTACGGCGATCCGCATCTCGGGCATGCCCGCCCAGCAATCACCTTCGATGTGGTGTTTCGTTACCTATTGCATCTCGGATACAAGGTAAGGTATGTCAGAAATATTACCGACGTAGGACATCTCGTTGCCGACCTCGATGAAGGTGAAGATAAAATTGCGGTGAAAGCGCGGGTTGAGCAGTTGGAACCAATGGAGATCGCCCAATACTACGCCGACCGATACTTCATATTTATGGACGCCCTGAATGTGAAACGTCCCAGTATTGAGCCGCGGGCTTCAGGACATATTATCGAGCAGATTCTCATGGTCAGTCAGATTCTCGAAGCCGGATTTGCTTACGAAGTAAACGGTTCGGTATATTTCGACGTGGAAAAATACAGCAAGGCATATAGTTACGGAAAACTTTCAGGTCGCGTGCTTGACGACCTGATGACAAATACACGCGAGCTTGAAGGGCAGGAAGAGAAGCGCAATCCTGCCGATTTTGCCCTCTGGAAAAAAGCTCAACCCGAACACATCATGCGGTGGCCTTCACCCTGGAGCGATGGCTTTCCGGGTTGGCATCTCGAATGTTCGGCAATGAGTACGAAATACCTTGGAGATAGGTTCGACATTCATGGCGGCGGGATGGATCTTCTCTTTCCTCACCACGAGTCGGAGATTGCACAATGCCAGGCGGCTCTCGGTCACGAATCGGTAAAATACTGGCTCCACAACAATATGATCACCATCAATGGGCAGAAGATGGGAAAATCGCTTGGGAACTTCATAACTCTCGACGAGTTCTTTACCGGAAAACATGCTTCGCTCCACCAGCCTTACAGCGCCATGACCATCCGCTTCTTCATCCTTCAGGCGCATTATCGAAGTACAGTTGATTTTTCAAACGAAGCGCTACAGGCGGCTGAAAAAGGGTTGAAGAAATTGATGGCGGGGTTTGAGACGCTGGAGAAGATGGGACCCCAGCCACGGACCCTCCCTAAAAATAAAGAACTCCACCCCCGGTCCCTCCCCAAAAAGGGCGGGGAGGATGACCCCCGGATTATTGAGTTGAAACAGAATTGCTACGCTGCCATGAACGATGATTTTAATAGTCCGATTGTGATTGCCAATCTGTTTGAAGCTGTCAGGATCATCAATTCGGTAAATGATAAAAAGGAGACAATTTCTAATGAAGACCTGATATTACTGAAGGAAATCTTCGATGTTTTCCTCTTTGGAATTCTCGGCATTACCAACGATAAAGGCGGAGATCGGAGTCAAGTAGTTGACGGGCTTATGAAACTTATCCTCGCCATCAGGCAGAAATCACGCGAAACCAAAGATTGGGGAACATCCGACCAAATCAGGGAGGCTCTACAAATACTGCATATTACCGTTAAAGATGGTAAAGATGGATCGATCTGGAATATCGAATAATATACTGCAACAGGTTAAATTTTGGCATTCTGATTGCAAATTTGAGTCCACTCCGAAAAGGGGGTATAAAAATCAAAATTTGGCTAAAGCCCGGTATATCAGCAACTTGAATTGCCACTACCTTAAGGTAGTGGCAATTGATAACCAGATAGTTACTGGACTTTAGTCCAAATTTTTTCCTT
>JAPLDO010000009.1 GCA_026391715.1 Bacteroidota bacterium | reverse complement strand
CCGCCATAAAAAACAAAATTTTTTTTATTGATTTCTACCAGGATAAGGAGAAGGTAATTTATTTCTACAATAAACAGTTTGAGATATATGCGCTGGACAGCCAAAACAGAGTAAAAAAGTGCGGATTGGACGAAGAACTTGCTAATGGGCTGTTGACTGGTCAAAACAGAGATTTTGGATTGAGATATTTATCCAAGGACTCGTCGGGTGAACTGATTGCATGGACACGAAAGGGGATATTCAAATTCACCAGTTCTTATAAAGGCAGAACAAAACTGGTTGAACCCGCAGAGATTTGGAAGGTTTTTCCAGGGCGGGGCAATTATTATTATGTTTCCGCTTATAAGAACGGGATATTTAAAATTTCCGGGAATTTTCAGTTCACGCCAATATTTTCACATGTTAAAACGGCTCCTTTCAATATCGGAATAAATTCCATTTTTGAAGATACCGGCAGGTTTTTATGGATTGTTACTTTTGATCAGGGCGTCTTTTGCCTCCGTGGCAATCAGCTCGTCAGGCATTATGAAATCGAACAGGGTCAGGCGATCGCCGAGGACAACGAAGGCAATGTCTGGATAAGCTCAATGAAAGACGGAGTTTATAAGATCAGCCCGTACAACAATGCCCATCTGCATTATGAAACCTCTTTATTCGGGAACATGGGAATAGCATCTATGGACGCCAACCCGCCCAACATGATCTGGTTCACGAATGGCAAAGCGGTTTACCTTTTGAAAAACCATGATTTATACACCCTGGATTATCATAGTAAAAGTATTTCTTTTAACGATGTGTGCCAGTTGAAAAACAATACCTTAATTGTCGGGGAGAAGGGTTCCTGGTATTTTGCTTTTGATGGTATTTCGATGGATTTTGCAACAAAGCAGATTTCGTATAAAACATTAGCCCGCACGGCGTATCCTGCAAAAACAAACACAATCAGTCATAAGGAGGATAAAACAATTATTTTTTTCGGAGGATCGTCCTTGTGCATTTACAGCGGCAATCAAATCTTCCGGAGCTATAAAGAGATAAGTGTCAGCGGTTTTATTTACAGTACATTCTACGATCCACAGGGTGATCTCATCATCAATGCACGGAAAAATTTTATGTACCGCAACGGAAAAATTTTACCGTACACGAGGTTAGCGCGTTTCGACAATAAAATTATTACCGATTACCTGATCATCAATGATTCAACCGAATTGTTCAGAATAGAAGGCGACAGCATCTATCTTTGTCGCCGGAACACCTTTTTTAATCTGTCGGAGGCATTCAGCGACCCGATTGACCTTCAGGTGAAAAATATCGCCTTCCATAAGGCTGCCTTATATTTGTCAACCGGCGGAAATGTCTATATGTGTGATAATCCTTTGGATGTATTCAGGAACAGGAAGGTACGGCTGCGGCTGCTCGATGTCAATTTCAGGAATATTCATGATGTATTGGTATTCAACGATTCTCTTTACATTGCCTCGGACGATGGGCTTACAATCATTCCGGAGTCTCAGGTTGAAAAAATGAACACAAGCATTCCCATCCCATACATACGTTCGGTAAGTGTAAATGACCAGGAGACAAATCCGGGAACCCCGGGTTTAACAATAAGGGGCAGCGCGAAGATCGCTTTTTCATTTGGATGCATCAATTATTCTTCAGCGCCTGTAGTATATGCCTACAAACTCGACGGAATGGATAGCGCATGGACAACTGCGACTAACAGAGCCGTGGTTTATCAAAATTTAACTGCCGGGAATTATACTTTTCTGCTGAAGGTTGGGAAATCCACCTCTGAATGGAGCGGCGCGGTTGCCTGTCCTGTTCACATCAAGGCTTCAATATGGCAGCATCCGCTGTTTTTTTTATTACTTGCTATTTTTGCTTTGATGACAATTTCACTTTTTATCATGCGGCGAAAAAACAATCAAATGAAGAAGCAAGAGCTCGATCATCATCTTGTAACTCTCGAATTGAAATCGTTGCAATCAATGATGAACCCACATTTCATCTTCAACGCCCTTGGATCCATCCAAAATTTTCTCCTTCTGAACAAAACCGGCGAGGCAGGGCTCTATCTTTCGCAATTTGCCCGTTTGATCCGGCAAAACATGAATGCCATCAACGCCGCCATGATCAATCTCGAAGAAGAGGTTGACCGGTTGAAGAACTATCTTGATCTTGAAAGGCTGCGAATGGAGAATAAATTTGATTACAGAATTGACGTTGATGAATCAATAGAAGCCGACGAGATACAGATTCCCTCAATGATCATCCAGCCGCTTGTTGAAAATTCGATCTGGCATGGCATGTCAGCCCTCGATTGCAAGGGAATGGTATCTGTTCACTTTTCTTTCGGCGATGAAAAGTCGTTGAAGGTAATCATTGAGGATAATGGAATTGGCATTAAAAAAGCGCAAAGCTATCAGAATAAAGGTGAAAAACATCTGAACCTCGGCATGGAGATGACCCGCAAACGGCTTGAGTTGCTTGGCAGGAAGTTTGCCGTAAAAACTCTGGTTGAATTCTCTGAAGCACAGCCTGGTAGTGTAAATCCGGGAACCAAAGTTGTGATAGTCCTTCCTTTTATTTATTTTGATTAGGGGCAGTGATTTCAGGGCTGAATCATTAGCCCATTAATAATTGATTTTTTTCCACAGGGAATAAAGATAGAGTCCCCTCTTGGATTTATCCCATCGCATATAGTACATCCGGACAAAGATCAATCCCATTTTTCCAGCAAATTGTATGTAATTCCGGTTCAACGCTTACCTCTATAAAGTTTCCGGGATCAATAAGATATTTGAATTTACTTTCTGGTGATTGCGACCATTCCCTGAGTTTCATTTCCAGGTTAATGGTTTTTATCTCTCCATTGTCAAATTCAATGGTTATCGTATAGGGTTTTACTGATTTTATATTTAAAATTGAGTGCAGCATATCTATCACTTTAATGGATCAATTTTTCTAAAATCCGGATTGTCTTTCAATGATTCGAACCAGTTTGCAAGCAATTCACTTTTATGAATCTCAGCCCAATCCTGAACCAATCTTACAGCTCTTCTCGGGAGGTTGCCTTCAATAATTTCGCAAGATTCTATTTCAAAAATGGCTTTGAATTCCCAATAAATTGCGTGAAAATGTGGTGGGACATGATCCTTTGCAAACATGGCGATAATTATTCCGTAAAACCTACTGATTTCGGGCATATTCAACAGTTTATGCAAAGGTAGATAATCATGTAACAAGATTCTTAATCCAAACGAAAAAAAATCGGCTGTCGGAAACATCTTCCATCGCCGTTCATTAGCATTTACCAACCGTTCATTCAATCGCCGCTACCGTTCACTCATTGCCATGATTTATTTTTTATGACTGTGTTAATATTGTCAGCACATTCATAAAAAAACAAAGCCATGAAAAAATTTCTAACAGTAATTTTCTTTCTGAGCATCTGCCTGGAAGTGTATTGTCAACCTCCAATTCCTCCAATCCCCCAGGAAACCGATTGGGTGGAAAGTAATGGATTTCTTCTCAAAACACAGGCTAGTGTCACTACCGAATACTCCGGCGTTGATTTTTCTTACACGATATTCTATACAATACCTCCCAATGTAGATCCCAATACAACAATTACAATAACGGATGTAATCCCGCTTCCTTTATTAATAGATCCCGGTCCGTTTACAATTATACCTGTTGGTTCAAACATTGTGACATATACAGTACCCAACTCAAACAAGGTTCAGGGAACCTATAATTTTCAAATAAACGTACATTTTCCGGTTGGAACTACTTGCAATGGAACGTCTGCAACTAACAAGTCCGGCATGCAAACCGTTGGAACGGGGGTGTTGATAACACCTTCCGGCATTTGCACAGCGCCATTGACGGTTACTGCTGTTGCAGCAGAAAATCCGTATTCTATTTACAAAGCTGCAGCTTTGCCATACACAGGTTCCGGTTCAAGTCTACTATACCATGGAGCGGTTGACAATGAAATTGAATATTCAATCTCGCTTTATAAATCAGGTATTTATTACTCTTCTAACAATGGTCAGCAGGATTTAAGCAATCTCATTGTTACAGACGTGTTTCCTGCAAATGCAGAATATGTAACTGGTAGTTTGGCGTTAATCTTTCAAAATGGCGCCGCCACTTATGTGCCAACTCCAGTGGTACCAGTAATAACTGCTAATTCAACAACAATTTCGTTTATTATCCAGTCTTTGCCTATCGCCGATGGAACTATACTTATGTTTACTTACAGGATCAAATATCCGGCAGCGTTCTTTTCACCTGGCGATATAGAATCTAACACGGCGTCGTTTTCAGCCCTGTCATGCGGCAATACGGTTTACAGCGATCCAAGTACAGTGAATGTAGAGCTTGAAGCGCCTTCGCCGGGCGGGTCAATTGGCAAGGAGGTTCATTTAATAAATCCGGTTCCGGGTTGTAACGGATTTTACCGGTTACTTGTTACCAATACCGGCAGTATGAATCTTCCCTCTTCAACCATAGTTGATAATATTCCTGATGAGGTTGATGTGACAAGCATTGCTTTTAATACTGCAAATTATAATAATAATCCATTATCGGGTACGCTTTATATAACGGGTACGGTAAATAGTAGTACAACAACAGTGTCCATTCTCTTTTCTGGCAACGATATTTGGCCCAGCATTGCCTACCCAAATATTTTTACCGAAATAACCAACATTCAGGTTGATCTTGGGAGTGGACTCCCCACCACCAAAATATATGGCATTGATATTTTTTTCACCGTCGCAACGAATCCTCTGCCGACGGTCGGAACAATAGTATCCAATACGATGGATATAACTTATGACCAAAATTCTGGTTTACCGCCTTCAAGTTCATCTGTCCCCTTTACCATTGAGAATTATCAGCCCAAAATATGCGTCGCTAAATTTGTTTGCAACGAAAAAAGCTCTTATTTGTTTGGCGATATGGTACGATACAAATTAAGAATTCAAAACATTGGCAGCGGATCGCTTACCGGGGCGACAATTACAGATATTCTGGACCAGAACCTTGAATATGATCCTGCCATTGCTAACCCGATATACTACTCTTCAACGGATCCGGCTATCAGTTGTGCGCCGGGAGGAGCAAATCCTTTTACTTTTGTTCAAACCGGACAAACCCTGGAATGGGTTTTACCTCCGTTAGAGCCAAATTGTCAACTGTATAATTGGTATTATGGCTGCGACGTTGCCGGCGTACCATACTTTTTTATTGAGTTCAGCGCAATTGTAAAGCAGCATGCCCTGGCTGGCAGCGTGGCAAATTCCTTTACCGTAAGCGGCGGCGGGCTCGCGGCGCCGCAGACTTCAGCCCCCAGGTACATTACGGTAAATAGTGTGTTCGGCGCACAGGCTGAAAAATTCATAAGCGTTGACAATGGAATTAGCTGGGGCAAATCTGTCACCGCTGCGCCCGGTTCTGAGGTTTTGTACAGGCTATGGTATAAAAACACCTCCAATTATCCGGTAAGGGATATTGTTGTTGTTGATATGCTTCCAATGGATCGCATGAATGAAGATGTGATGATTCTGAACAGAAACAATAATAACAGGGGCAGCCAGTTTGACCTAAAATATTCTACATTGTTAAATTCAACCCCCTGGCCTTTGTTACAGAAATTAGAGACGAATCCTCTAAATTATTCTATAGCTTCCGCAGATATAAAGGTCAATGATGATTATGATATTTGTCTTCCGGAATTGGGATATGAACCGGCAGGCTGCTCCCCCACTACACCTTTTGGTTCGTGGGTTTCGTCAGGTTCATTCAGAAATGTGAAATTTGACTTTGGCGCTGCTTTCGAATTAAAACCAAACGATGAACTTACCTGCGATTTTAAAGTACAACTGCCTTATGGAATCCCATCCGGTCAATTCGCCTGCAACAGTTTCGCATTAAATTCAACCGGATACTATTATATTATCCAGCCTAACGGACCGCCAATCCCGCAAATTGTTCATCCGTTACCCACCGAATCCGATATTGCATGTATAACAACTTCTGTTTCCGACACATGCCCGCAAGCTTGTGAGAATTTTGATGATTCAACCAGTAATTTTTTGATGAATAACAATGGGATAACCAGTACAGACGATTTAGTTATTCAAACACCCGGATCAGGAGGGTATGCAGGAGATAAAGGATTAAAAGTAACTGGTAAATCGGGAGAAACCTGGATTTATAATACAATTGATTACAGCGGAAATTACCTCGCCTGTCTCAATAATTGTTTATGCTGGGATATCAACATGCTTCAGAATGAAACGGATTATTATCCATTTATACTACTTTTCAGAGGGTTTAACACATCTGCGCCATTCGGACCGACTAATCCTGAATATTTAGTCAGATATACTTCGGACAACCTGACCGGATTAAACGTATGGGAACACACTTGCGCTCCGATAAAACCATCGCCCGACGGCAATGATCCGCCGTTAAGCCAGGATGGAATATGGACGTGGAATAACTTTCCGGGAAGTAATCCTCCTAACTGGAATGACTTTATCAGCGCCATCGAAGGGGTCATGTTCCGGGTTGATGTTACAGGCTGGGCCGGAAACGAAATATTCATTCTCGACAGCATTTGTCTGAGTCCGTGCGATACTGTTGCCTGCGATACTTGTATCGTTGGTTCTATAAGCGCTGACCAGACGATATGTGTCAATACGATTCCGGCACAACTAATTGGAACACCCCCTTCAAACGGAACAACCCCAACCTACCAGTGGCAGAGTTCAATAAATAACTCGTTTCAAAATATCCTTGGCGCCACCATGCTTAATTACCAGCCAGGACCATTGTCGGTTACGACTTCTTACAGGCAGTTGCAAAATGCTGTTGGCACATGTGGCGGACCGTTGCCGACCAATACGGTAATCATCACGGTTATCCCGATACTAACTGTAAGCGTATCTATCACACCATCCGGCAACCCGGTTTGTGCCGGAACACCTGTGACTTTTACTGCTACACCGGTTAACGGTGGCGTAACACCTACATACCAATGGAATGTAAACGGGGCTGATGTACCAGGAGCAACCAATGCAACATATTCCTTTATCCCTGAAAACAACGACCAGATAGAATGTGTTCTCACTTCAAATGCAACTTTTACTACCGGTAATCCTGCAACCGCAACAATATCGGCTGCAACTTATCCAGAAGTTTTAATATCGCCTGTTTCTGTCATCAATATAAGTTGTTATGGCGGAGACAATGGAGCAATTTCAATTGTTGCCGGCGGTGGCGCTTCTCCTTTCAGTTATCTATGGAGTAATGGCGCCGCCATTCAGGATATTTCAGGGTTAACGGCGGGAGCTTACAGCGTTACTGTTACGGACGCCAACGGATGCAGCGACGATGATGCTTTTACAATAACAGAACCTCCTGCTTTATTCGTAACTTCTTCTGCAACGAATATTACATGTCATGGAGGAACATCAACAGTAACAATGACCGCTGGCGGCGGGACATATCCTTATGTAATTGGTTATGGGTTATTGTCGCCTGATCCATATCCATGTGCTGGAAATAACTGCC
>JAPLDO010000055.1 GCA_026391715.1 Bacteroidota bacterium | reverse complement strand
GAAATCCAATCGAGGGCAAGTTTGGGCAAGCCAAAACAGCATACGGGTTAAACCGCATTAAGGCAAGGCTGTCACAAACAAGCGAATCATGGATTGCCACCATCATCTTGGTTCTCAACCTGGTTAAATTGACCGGGTTGGGAGTTTATTGTCAGATTTTAACTACGATTACTTTTTCAGCAAAATGGTTCGTGGAATTTTATCAGAAGAATTTTTTTCCGGGTATCTTCCGGATTAATCTTGAACTAAAAACGTGCTGACATAATCAGCAGACCCTAAGTATATGGATTCAAATTGAATACTTCCAGTTCTTTGAATCTTTCTTTTTGAAGATTTCTCAACCAAATTGCATTTTTGAATGCGGTAAACAAATTAGGAAAATGTCGGGCGAATGAAAAAGATTTATTGACACATTCTATTTTTGCATAATTGCGGACTGATAAATATCCGCAAACACATTTCTCGCCTTGACAGTCTTCGGGGTGTTGGTTAGTCCCGCATTCAATAAATTCTCTGCCAAACTCTCTCCCTTTCCTGCATTTGGGTTTTTTAAAGGCAGTTTCATTTTTTTCAAAGTGAAGTAAAATCCAGTGTTCAAAAGAAATACTGGAAAATGCAATATTTACTTGTTCACCATTGATAATATTCTTTGCCAAATTGAAGGCAGCTTCATGAGCAGGGTGTTCGTCTTTATCAAAAATTGCCCAAACATGATTAAAAGTTCCATAACATCCTCAACCACACGTAAGGTTCTCGGTTTTCCCCCTTCCCGCAAGTTCGCTGACACAACTTCGTCACTTTTAGGCTTTGGGTGTATAGTGATATGCAATTTCTCAATTATGCCAAGAAGGTAATTTCTTAACTCCTTTAAATATTCCGGTTCAGTGTTAACTCCTTCGCATACAATAAGAATCGTCGTCTGTAAATCTTTCTTTTCCCTCATGGTCAATCATCGAATATAGTTTCGACACTTTTAATTGAGGGAAGCCCTCCAAATTTCCCGGCAAGATACCATTTGTCAAATGCTGTATCTTCCCTGACACCATCAAAATCTTGGAGAGAGAATAATTCCGATACACCTTGATCGTTTTTCTCTGCTATCCATACCTGGTCTCTTCGGATTAGTGAACTGTCTAAAAGAGTCACATCGTGTGAAGTGATTATCATTTGGGCATTCTTAGGATTTAACCTGGGTGAAAGAAACATTAAAAGAAACAACCGGGTAATAAAAGGATGAAGATTTGAATTGAATTCATCAATAATGAGAACCCCACCTGTTTCCAATAAACTCAGAATTCTTCCTCCTAACGTATAAATAACCTGAGTACCAAAAGATTCTTCATGAAAAGGCAAATACCCTTCTTCATTGATAAATATTGAATCATCATATAAACGGTGATGTCCAATAATATGATGCTGTTTGGTCATTCTGGCAGAAAGCTGCTTTTCTTCTTTTGGATTTCGAAAAACTGTGAAACCCAGCAGTTTTGTATCCGCGAATTTTACCAGGGAGGATAGTTTTTTATGAAAGGCTGGATCTGAAAGCACTCTTTCATTTATTTCACGATCAACACCAGTTCTATGATTTTCATTAGAAGCATTTATTACCTCCCAGGTCTTGAAGGATAAAAAAATGTTTGTCAGCTCTTCTATTGGTTCGTCATCACCAAACTTTGATAAGATAAATTGATTTTTAAAGACTTTAATTTCTTTGTTGCCATATTTATCTGCAAGAATACCCAAATGAATATTTGACTCAGATGCATCATCGATCTTTCGTGTAAAGACATTGGAATTTTTACCCAAGGGATATCGTGAAAGAACTTCTGATATGACCTCAGTTTGGGTCAAAGCAACTTTATATTCATACGTTAGTCCCTCACCGACAGCAAACACAAGCTCAATCTCAATAGCATTATTGGAATTCTTCAGATCAAATGCAAACGGTTCATACAAACGAATTGGATCAGTTACCTTTGGTTTATTCAATATTGTATTAATGAAGGTAAACAAGGCCCGAATGAGGTTTGATTTCCCGGAAGCATTGGCGCCATAGATTAATGCAGCTTTCAATAACCTTGTTTGATTATTGGTCGATAACGAAAATTCAAACAAATTTTGTGGCTTGGCCTTGGATGATGATTCAGCTTCCATTGTAAACACAACGCTATCTTTGAATGAACGATAGTTCTTAATTTTAAAATGGATTATCATAGCGATTAGTGTTAAAATGATGACTTTTGAAAGTATTTATCAAAATAATGAACAAAAATAGTATAAATTACAATAAATAAATGCTTATTTTGCAATTATATTACAAAATAAAATTTTCAAGTCGCTTTAACATCACTATTTGTTTTGATTGATTTGAAACTCGCATCGTATCAATTATGAGTATGAGTAAACCATGCTAATCATTATGTGTATCGGCATTGGAGCCCCAATTGACCTTAAAGCCAAATGCAGAAAAACTTAAAAAGAGCAAATGTGAATAGTTTTTGAAATGAAGCACAGTAAATTGGTCCCAATGTTTTTTATTAGGATAAATTGAATATTTTTACCCGTGATAAGGTAAAAATAAGTTCAAGTACTTTCAAATGACTTTCAATTCCCTCCTCGATAAATACCGCAAAATCTCTTTCTCCGAGCGAGACAAAGGCAGCCGCTTTGAACGCCTGATGCAGGCATATCTTCAAACTGATCCCAAATATGCTTATAAATTCAAAAAAGTCTGGTTGTGGAATGAATTTCCGGGAAAGTCTGACCTCGGCGATTTCGATACCGGAATAGACCTGGTCACGTTGACATACGAAGGCGACTATTGGGCTATCCAGTGCAAGTGTTTCCAGGAGGGTTCTGCCATTGATAAACCTGCCGTTGACAGTTTCCTGGCAACTTCGAGCAGACAGTTTAAAAATGAAAATTTCCAAACGGTTGGGTTCACAAACAGGTTATGGATTTCCACTACCAACAAATGGGGATCGAACGCAACAGAAGCTATCCAGAACCAGCACCCACCGGTTACGAGGATAAACTTGTATGATCTTATTGAAGCTCCGGTTGACTGGGGCAATTTGGACAAGGGCATCAGCGGGGCGCAATCCCGTGTAGGCGACCGTGAGTTAAAACCCCATCAAATTGAAGCTTTGGAGAAAGCCCATGAACATTTCAAGACCAACAGCCGTGGAAAACTGATCATGGCTTGCGGAACCGGAAAAACGTTCAACTCGCTTCGCATTGCCGAAAAAGAGACCGGCGGAAACGGCTTGGTGTTGTTCCTGGTTCCAAGTATTGCCCTTTTAGGCCAGACGTTGCGCGAATGGACCACCTTTGCCAAAGAACCCATCAACCCCATCTGCATCTGCTCCGATCCGGATGTGACCAAAAAGAAAACGAAGAACGACGACAGCAACACCTTCAGCGTTGTTGACCTGGCTTTGCCGGCATCCACCAATGTAAAAGATATCATCCATCAGTTCAATTATGTAAAACTCAACGGCAATCAAGGATTGACGGTTGTCTTTTCAACCTATCAGTCCATTGAAGTCATCTCGAGGGCACAAAAGGAGCTTTCCAAAACGCATCCGGAGTTGAGCCAGTTCGACCTGATCATCTGTGACGAGGCACACCGTACCACCGGGGTGACCCTTGCCGATGATGACGAATCTGCTTTTACCAAAGTCCACGACAATGATTTCCTGCGCGCGAAAAAGCGGCTCTACATGACCGCAACGCCACGGTTGTATAGCGATGACGTGAAAAGCAAAGCAGCCCAGGCCGACGCGGTTTTATGTTCGATGGACGATGAAAACCTCTACGGATTGGAAATCTACCGCATAGGTTTTGGCGAAGCGGTTGACAAGGATTTGCTTACCGATTACAAAGTCCTGATCCTGACCCTGAGCGACAAAGACGTTCCGCCAGCCATTCAAAAAATGATCTCCGACAAGGAGAGCGAAATCAACACCGACGACGCTTCAAAGCTGATCGGTTGTATTAATGCCTTGTCAAAACAAGTTTTGGGAGATGAAGGCATTATTAAGAACACAGACCCGGAACCGATGAAACGGGCGGTGGCTTTCTGTCAAAGCATCGCGGTGTCGAAGAAGATCACCGCCACGTTCAACGCCGCAACGGATACATATATAAATTCGCTGCCTTCGGAAAAGAAAGATCAGATGGTTGCCGTGGAGTCGTTGCACATTGACGGCACGATGTCGGCGCCACAGCGTGATGAACTGTTGGGCTGGCTGAAATCGGACAGCGCTGAAAACGGTTGCCGGGTGCTGACCAACGTGCGCTGTTTGAGCGAAGGCGTGGATGTTCCCTCACTGGATGCTGTGATGTTTTTATCAGCCCGCAACTCGCAGGTGGATGTGGTCCAATCTGTGGGCCGGGTCATGCGGAAATCGCCCGGGAAAAATTATGGTTATATCATTATTCCGGTGGTGGTCCCTTCTGATGTGGATGCGTCGTTGGCATTAGATGACAACGAACGCTACAAAGTGGTCTGGACGGTACTCAACGCCTTACGCGCCCACGACGACCGGTTCAACGCCACCGTCAACAAGATCGAACTCAACAAAATGCGCCCGGAACAGATCCTGGTTGGTCGTCCGGAGTATTCTTTTGACGCAGACGGAACGCCCTGGAGCGTTTCGGACAACCAGGCAACTTACGAAACCGCCAAAGACATCAGCAAACAGTTGGCGATTCAGTTTGAACAGTTGCAGCATGTAGTGTTTGCCCGGATGGTGCAGAAGGTGGGCGACCGCCGTTATTGGGAACAGTGGGCGAAAAACGTAGCCGAAATTGCCGAACGGCAGGTGATCCGGATAAGCCGGTTGATCAAAGACGAAAGCCATCACCAGGTTGCTTTTGAACAGTTCCTACGGGGTTTGCAAAAGAACATCAACCCCGGCATCACCGAACAGGAGGCGATTGAGATGCTTTCACAGCACATCATCACCAAGCCGGTGTTTGAGGCTTTGTTCGAGGATTACTCCTTCGTGAAGAACAACCCCATTTCAAAGTCCATGCAAACCATGCTCGATTTGCTGGAAGAGCAGGCCATTGAAAAAGACGCCAAAACCTTAGAGAAATTCTATGAGTCGGTGAAAATGCGGGCTGCCGGCATCGACAATGCGGCGGGAAAACAGCGCATCATCATTGAGTTGTACGACAAGTTTTTCAAGACCGCTTTCCCGAAGATGGTGGAGAAGCTGGGGATTGTTTACACGCCGGTGGAGGTGGTTGATTTCATCATCCATTCCGTTGAACACATCCTTCAGAAAGAGTTTGGCCGCTCCATCTCCGACGAAAACATCCATGTGCTGGACCCGTTTACCGGCACCGGCACCTTTATCACCCGGTTGTTTCAAAGCGGAATCATCAAACCGGACGATCTGATGCGCAAATACCGGCAGGAGATCCATGCCAACGAGATCGTGCTGTTAGCCTATTACATCGCCGCCGTCAACATTGAAAATGCTTTTCACGAATCGTATGGTTCCAACATATACCAGGCATTCGACGGCATTTGCCTCACCGACACCTTCCAATTGGGTGAAACCGATAACAGCGAAAAGATGTTCTCGGAGATGTTCCCGCAAAACTCCGAGCGTGTGGAGATGCAGAAGAAAGCGCCGTTGCGGGTGATCATGGGAAATCCGCCTTATTCGGTGGGACAGAAATCGGCGAATGACAATGCGCAGAACCAAAGTTATCCTAAGTTAGATACTGATATTGCGAAAACATACGCAAAAGAATCCTCCGCCGGTCTGAATAAATCACTTTATGATGCTTATATCAAAGCATTCCGTTGGAGTACAGACCGTCTGGACCCGAAGTATGGCGGCTTAATTTGCTTTGTTTCAAATGGTGCTTGGTTGGACGGCAATAGCACAGCCGGTTTTCGGAAATGTATCGAGAAGGAATTTACTTCCATTTATGTATTCAATCTTCGGGGAAACCAAAGAACAAGTGGGGAATTATCCAGGCAAGAAGGTGGTAAGATTTTTGGCTCTGGTTCGCGAACGCCCATTGCTATAACTCTGTTGGTGAAAAATCCGGAAAAATCAACAAGCAAAGCATCTATCTATTATTATGACATTGGTGATTACCTTCCAAGAGAAGAAAAGCTTTCCATTGTCAATAAATTCATCTCAATCGGGAATCCTGCGATGTATTGGGTGACATTAAATCCCAATGAATATGGAGATTGGCTTAATCAGAGGAATGATATTTTTGACACTTTTATCCCAATGGTTTCTGAGAAGAAATTTGATATAACAAGTAAGTCATTTTTTACTATTAATGGACCTGGAATTTCATCAGGAAGAGATTTCTGGGTTTATAATTTTGCTAAAAAAACAGTTAAACAAAACGTCAAACAAACTATTTACTTTTTCAATGAGCAAAGGAATGCATTTGCTTTAGCAAAGCAAAAAAACCAAAAAATAAAGGTTGACGATTTTATTGACACTGATTTAACTAAAATAAGTTGGACTGTAAATTTACTGAATGATATAGAAAAAGGGGTTGTGCACGAATTTCAAGAAGACCAGTTATTTATGGGGAATTATAGACCTTTTTCTCTACATATGGTTTATTACGATAAATCATTGATTGAACGTCCAGGTCTTAACCGAATCTTCTTTCCAAAAAGTATCACTGATAACCTTGTCATTTCGATTTCAGGAATTGGTTCGAGTAAAGATTTTTCTTCCTTGATAAGTAATAAATTAACTTCGTACGATTTACTTGAAAAAACTCAATGCTTCCCTTTGTATTACTACGAAGAACGCCAAAAAACATCTCCCACCTTATTTGATGAATCCACCGAAAACGAATTCATCCGCCGGGATGGCATTTCCGATTTCATCCTGGAGCGGGCGCACAAAATGTACGGCAGGAACGTGAGCAAGGAGGATATTTTCTACTATGTGTATGGTTTCCTGCACTGCCCGGAGTACCGGCAGCGTTTTGCCAACGACCTGAAGAAGATGCTTCCACTATTACCGCTGGTGGAGGATGTCCGCGATTTCTGGGCATTTAGCAAAGCCGGGCGAAAACTTGCCGATTTGCACATACATTACGAAACCGTTCCGGCTTATGACGGTGTAACCGTGTCCGGCGCCGAAAGTGGTTTCTACACGGTGGAAAAGATGCGGTTCCCGAAGAAAGACCAAAAGGACACCATCCTTTTCAACAGCATGATTACCATTTCAAACATTCCTGCCCGGGCGTATGAGTACGTCGTA
>JAPLDO010000012.1 GCA_026391715.1 Bacteroidota bacterium | reverse complement strand
AATGTTTCCTATTTCTTGAACATGCACTATACTGAAATTTTCCAGGAGCTGCTCAGGTAAAAAATAGTGTAGGAGAGATGTATCCAAGGGTTCTTTTTTTAAGCAAAAATAAGCCTTCCCCCCAAATAATTAATGTGAGCCGTTTAAAACTATGGCATCATCTGTAACATCTATTCATTCTTTGCTTATTACCACAAAGATCGTTCAACAACACGGTCGGATTCTCAAACCTATTGGTCAGCATCATCGCCGCAATAATATAGGGTTTGAAACCGGCTTGCTTATACAGGGGAACCCGGTATCGTTCAAAAACCGTCGCCGTAACTTCTCCCTCCTTACAGGAAACGCCAGATATATCAGCAGGCAGACAATGCATGTATAGGGCTTTCCCATCCTTTGTCAACTTCATCTTTTCTTCGGTACATTCCCAGCCTTTAAACCGGGCGTTATTGGCAAGGCACTCTTTTTCAAGACCTTTCAAACCATCATGATCGCTTTTGCGAAGCAGTTCCGTGCGGCGCTGCATGACATGAAATGGCGCCCAGCTTTTTGGATAAACAATATCTGCGCCGCTGAATGCTTCCTCCATCGAATTTACAATGCGGAAACTTCCGCCGCTTACCATCGCCTGTTTGCCTGACAGTTCTACCACTTCCGGGATCAACCCATATCCTTCAGGATAAGCGAGATCAACTTCCATCCCGAAACGGGTCATAAGTCCGATAATGCCTTGAGGAACAGACAATGGTTTTCCATAGCTGGGCGAATATGCCCATGTCATTGCGATCTTTTTTCCTTTCAGGTTTTCCAGCGATCCGAAGACATTTTTCAAATGTAACAGATCAGCCATGGATTGGGTGGGATGATCAATGTCGCATTGCAGGTTGATAATGCCCGGACGTTGTGGTAAAACGCCGTCGGCAAAAGCTTCATCGAGCGCGGAGCCAACTTCGCGCATATAAGTATTGCCGGCGCCGAGAAACATGTCATCGCGGATACCGATTATATCACTGAGAAAGGAGATCATTGCCGAGGTTTCGCGAACGGTTTCGCCATGTGCTATCTGTGACTTTCCCTCGTCAAGATCCTGAACGGCAAGTCCGAGGAGGTTGGCTGCGGATGCAAAGGAAAACCTTGTGCGTGTAGAGTTGTCTCGGAACTGCGAAATTGCCAGTCCGGAGTCGAAGCAGCGGGGCGAGATGTTTTTGTCGCGGAGCATTTTCAGGTCTTCGGCGACATTAAGATTGGTTTCGAGCGCTTCCCGGCTTTTTTCCCAGGTAAGGAGGAAATCTTTGCCAAATAAATCGGCGGAGGAACCAGATTTTGTTCTTAGTTCATTGATGTTTGGATTCATATTTTAATTGATTTATTTTAACAACCCTGTTCGTTCATTAAATTCATTGATTAACTCATCCCACTGCGCCGGCTGGTTGAACATCTCATGCCAGAAATGGCGGTCGTCCCAAAGCTGGCGAAGATCTTCCACATCCTTTCCCTGTTGCTCAACCCAGGTAAAATATTTCAGGTTGTGAATTGTCTTCCGATCGGTATAACCAAGTTCCTTCATGTCGCCTGTTGATGCGCCGAACATACATCTTTCGTGATCAACAACTGCCTGCCTTATGGAATAATCTCCACGCTGTTCGGTCAATTCCCGAATCCGGGATTGGTACATTTCAGCGGAATCGGTTGCCAGGGTAATGAGAATATCATCATGGGTGAGATCGAAATATTTCGCGGTTTTTATGGCTGAAATTATGTTTGCGATTCCTGAAATGCCGATCATGTCGAGCGTGGCGATCAATTCCTGGTCAACGCCTGACTCGCGTAGATACCGACGTCCCTCCTTTTCGTTGAAAAGACGCAAAAGCCTCATGCAATCCTCGTCGTCAATGGCTGTCACGACATCGGTATTCTTCACATTGTGGATCCAGGGAACATGTTTATCGCCGATGCCTTCGATACGGTGTCCGCCGAATCCATTTCGCAACAACGTGGGGCACTGTAATGCTTCCGAAGCCACTACCTTCAGGTGTGGGAATTTTGTCCGGAGATAATCGCCTGCCGCTATAGTCCCGGCAGAACCCGTAGCGGAAATGTAGGCTGCCAGGTTGGTATCCTTGTTTGCGACGCCGAGGAATACCTCCTCAATTGCATTCCCGGTAACTTCGTAATGCCAGCAGGAGTTTCCAAATTCTTCAAACTGGTTGAAAACCATACAGTCCTTCCTTGTCCGTTTGATTTCCCAGCATTTATCGTAAATCTCCTTCACATTCGACTCGCAGCCGGGCGTGGCGATCACTTCGGCGCCGATTTCCTTCAGCCATGCAAACCTCTCAGGGCTCATCTCTTCGGGTAAAATCGCAACGGCTGTTACATCCATCAGGTATGAATCGAAAGCGCCTCCG
>JAPLDO010000029.1 GCA_026391715.1 Bacteroidota bacterium | reverse complement strand
GAGGCAGCAAACCTCTGTCCTCATCAAAAGCGTCGAGCAGAAGGAATGTGTTTCTTACTTCGTCCCGGTTCTTAACCATTTCCCTGAGATGTTCAAAAATACGGTTATCGCCGAATGACAGGAGCATGATTTTATATTTTTTTCCGAAATTGAAAAAAGAGTTGTACCGCATATAAAGGTTGATCATAAAGGTGGTTTTCCCCATTCCGGAGTCAGCCAGGATGAGGTAAAACTTGTCGGTCACCTTCTTTTCGTTGAAAGCAGTTTTTATGAAAAACGGAATCAATTTGCTCTTCGACACAAACCGGTGGCTGAAAAGCGGCTCATCCTCCTTGGTGGGCGAATAGTTCTGAAACCGGGTAGGGATGAACAAGTCAAGCGACTGCTTCACTTTCTGGTAGTCGAAATCAAGCGACTTGTCTTTGGTTATTTTCGTATTCAGATAGTTTCTTTGGATTTTTTTCACTCCCCAAATAATTACATAGAGCAAAATTGCCGACAGAAGCGCCGACAATCCGGCGCTTATTTCCGTGCTGCAACCAATGATGATGAATATTTTACTGAAAGGGATCAGTTTTAAAATTGCCTCGATGATTGCATCCATATAGTGTTGGGTTAAATTTGATAAAACATGATCGGTACCCCACCCCCGAACCCTCCCCAAAAAGGGAGGGGAGTAGTGTTCTAATCGGCATAACACCATTTATTAACATGTATGGCATATTAGCGCCAGCTCCCCCTTCCCTTTTTGGTGAATGGGGTTGGGGGGATAGGGCGCTAAGTTATATTGGATACGTGAAAACGCAAAGATTTTTTTTTCGCGTCTTTGCCTCTTCGCGGTGAAAAAATATTACGGCTTCCGATTCTCATTATAAGCCTTCCGAACATGCTCAATAGCGGCGTTGGTTCGCCATTTCAACTGGTTTTTGAAATTTTCCCGGTTCAGGCGGTCATTGTTGGCATTGTTGTAAAGTACATGGCTTGCCGGGATTTTCTGATTGTCCACCGCTATTTCATTGTGATGAGGCGTCCAACCCCGTTTATCAAAATCCGGGCTGCTCAGAAGCTCCTTCGGTATTACAGATAAAATTCCCTCCGTGACGAACGATTCCAAGCCAGCCCACGTGTCATCCGGTTGCGCGTAACGACCTGAAATAATCTTTCCATCCCAATACTTTGCAATTGCCGATTTATCGCCGCCTTTCCAATACTTTTTATTCACGGTGAACTGATTGCCGGTCAAATCGAAGCCAACCGCAGGGGATTGTGCCGGATAATATGAGGGAACGCGGTCAAAACCGGGGTTTTTAGGATCGAAAAGGAGCGGATAATCATTCTTTTCATCAGGTTGCTGAACGATTTTCGCAAAATGAACATAAGAGGTATGGGCATAAAAATCGGCTATGGAATGTGCGGCGCAGAAAAAGTCATCCAGGTTTCCCTCGTTTTTGAATTTTGTCAAATGCTGGTTCACCAGATCCCAGCTTTCAGTGATGAAGCAATTGTCGAAATGAATCATCGGGTTGTATTTGCCGCGGTCGAAGTCATCAACAATGGGTCCGATAAATCCAAAGATGGCTCTGCTGAAATACCGATCAATCGCTTTTTGTACATCTGCCGGAGCCTCATTCAATGCTGCCCTTAAAATACCGCGATGAACTTCGCCGGCAAATTTAGGATTGAACCTTGACCATTTACTGCGGTTTTTGCGATTGATCAACTCTTTCTGGAAATTCTGCTGTTTACCGGGAATTAACACGCCCCACAAATGACAATCATTAAACATATAATGCGGCACATACTCTGTCGCGATCTCAACATCCTGGCTCCCGAAACAATCTTCGCTTCCGGGAAGTTTTGCAAACGCCTCCCGATCCATATCGGGATTGGAAGAAACCAATGGTTCCAGCAATGTCCAGTGTCCGGATTCCGACTTGTACATCACCCATAGATGGTCAAATTTTTCAGTCTTGCCGTTTCCGGTCATCTCAACCTGTCCCAGCGCCACCCTGACATTAAACGTACTGACGCCCGATGAGATCAGCAGGGAAGCGAGGAGCAATGCCCGATCGTCGCAATCGCCGGTTTTCAGATGGATTGTTTCATCAGGGAACTGCCAGGAATCCTTTGTCTCCCTGTCGAGATAAGCGATATTTTCGGAAACCCACGCCAGAATTACGTGCGCCCGGTAATCAAATGAACGTTCCTTTTTAGAGCGAAAAAATGCCGGTCGTCCTTTAAGTTCAACGCGAATGAATCTCTCAATATCTTTTTTCAAAACTCGTTGTATCAGGGCATTTTTCTCAGTAACCAGGAATTCCCTGACGTCAATATCATATTCATCGCCGGGAGCTTCGCCAACGGCGGGTCTGGATGATGGTACAATTGGATTGTGGATGATGACGTCGCCATCCCAGTTCCATTTGTGTAAATTTTTAACGCTATTTTCTGTGAAACACATAAGCTATTTGTCTTGATGTTCAGAGATTGATTTTAGGATGGTAAGATAAGATTAGAGTTTAACCTGAAATTCCATTATGAAAATTATTCTTTGGGTTTTGAATAGAAATTGAAAATTGGAATGTCAACGCATAAAGAAATACTGATTCTGGTGTATTTGCTGCTGTAAGTGTTTTCAGCGGCGCTAACGGCTCTTAATAATGGCCCCATCTGCCATCCGATATTTACTGATAATGGCGTCTTTGCAATCCCAAGCGAGAAGAAAATGCCCGGCGAAATAATATCCTGAAGCTGAATAGTAGGAATATTCTGAGTACTGTCGTCGTTAAACCTGAAGGCAGCTATTGCGCCAATATCAATAATGGATAAAAATATTGATGACGACCAACCATATTTGTTATCCTTCCATCCTTTAGCTCCGGTGCCGAAAAAAAACACTGAATGACCCCTGCTGATGGAAATACCAATTGGGGCGGTAATTCCAAAACTATTAATCTTCTGGTAATTCCATGTCCATGGTGAATCAATCCCTTTGATTCGTTCAAATCCAATGAAAAGACCGCAATAAGCATTTAGCGCTACATTAAAAGGGGTTTCTCTCTTCATCCGGGCAGAGCCGGCTGGCAGAGCAACCGC
The DNA here is from genome assembly GCA_026391715.1 of Bacteroidota bacterium. Taxonomy (GTDB): domain Bacteria; phylum Bacteroidota; class Bacteroidia; order Bacteroidales; family FEN-979; genus CAIVAT01. The sequence continues at coordinate 8,834 of JAPLDO010000029.1, read as the reverse complement.
CTCAATGCTGGCTTCAACTTCATCTGAGTTTTTCGCATTTACCATGCTTGACATGAACGAACCGTACTTTGCCAGCGAAGATAAAACGCCCTTTTCCTTCGAATCTGATTTTACAACAATATCGTTATAGATTGCCACTACATGGTTTATTGCTTCGGCATATCTTTTCCTGTTAATGGCAGTAGTTAAATCGCAGGTTTGAAATGCAATGTCAAAATATTTATTTAGTTTCCCGTCAAGGCCTTTTAATGCCGGAACAGTGTCCAGATGAGGCAAAGCGCTTACCTTAGTGCAATATTGAAGGAACTGTACGGAAGTTTTAAAAAACATCGCATATTGCTCAACCTTTAATGAATCGCTTGTTGGAGTTGAATATTGCTTAATCATTTTATTCAATTCAGATAATTTTGTCCCCAAAGTCAATATGTATTGTTTATATGCAGTATAGTCCTGAAAAAATTTCTTTGGATTGGCTTTCGATAATATGCCATACAGAGAGGCATTTTTACTATATTTCACACTATCATATTTATTTTTGGCGACTTCCATTACTAATCCCAAATAGATTTGTAAAGCATCCTGGTTATTGACCAATTGCCGAATCTTATCAATGCTCACCCAATAAGTGTGCCTTGAAGTATCAATTTCTTTCATTGATTCGCTAAATAGCTGAAGCGTTTGAATTGCGCCTTTCAGGATTGTATCGTGAAGAACTCCTGCGTCATCCTTAAAATAATACATTGGATAATTATCAAGAATATCTGCCGGGTGAACATCGTGTTTCAATGAGGATGAGATATAACACGCTGATTTAAGAGCAAGTCCTAACTCAAAATCTTTTTTGAAAATAGAAGGATGATTTTCAATTATCCGAGGAAGGTTTTCATCAAGGGAATTAATATCTGATCGAAAAGCTTCCCTGAGATTATAAATGTAGGCGCTGTAATTATAAATCTGCTGGTCAATGGCTTTTAAGAGCTTTACGGTATTGGGGAATAATGTTTGCAAATCCAGTGAGCTATCCAGGTCTTTCCTGAATTTTTCAAAGAAAGCAATGCTTAGTTCCTGTTTTGTTCGTTTTACAATAAATTTTGCAAAACCATCGGCAATATTTGTAACGTCGAGGCCGCCGATGGAAGAGAAAGCCGATGACAGTCCTGCGGACAAATCTACAATCGGTTGATTGCTTTGAACTAATCCCGGACTTAGAAAATCGGTTAGAAAAGGATTGTAATCGGGGTTTAACTTGTCATCAATTTTGTATAAAGCCACTTTCTGATGAACATCTATGCAATTTTTAAATTTATTCCCATAATAACTATTTATTATTTCACAATATTCCTTCATTCTTATTTCCTTCAGGCTGTCTTTCGTGATGCCAGGAATAACGAACTTTGAAGGTTTTGAACCGGCTTCAATATAGCCGGCAAGTTTAATTGCATCATAATATGGATTTTGAGAAAACGTGTTTTGTAAAAACAGAATACAAAACAAAACAACCAAATATTTTTTCATAGCTATAACTGTTTAGTGGTTTCAACTAATTTGTTTGGATTGATAATTCCATGTCCATATTCCTGAATTGTAAAGGAATTTGAGTAAGCAGTCTGAAACAGAACTTTCGTAAATAAATCTGCATCGAATTGTTTGTTTTTCATTTTTTCAATTGCAAGGGCGCAAACACCTGTAACAAATGCGGCAGCCTGACTTGTTCCATCTAAATCTATTGTTGAATCGGTTTTGCTGGAAGATGAAATTGCTTCACCCGGCGCCATAATATCAAGGACTGAAGTGATTCTTGAAAAAGCGCTTCTGGTCAACCCCGAATTAATACTGCCGACTGCAATGCAGTTTGTCATTCTTGCCGGGAATGAATCGCCTGCATCAACTTTAGAGCCGCTTGAAGCGACTATCAAACATTTTTTCTCATCAACCAGTTTGTTAATAAGGCTTTTAATGTCATCAATTATTTTATCATCTTCAGCGCTTTGGGAAGGAACGGAAAAACTCATGTTTATAATTCTGATTCCATTGCCTCCGTTTTTTTCGAGATAAATATCATTGAGGGCATTTTTAACGGATTCTATTACTGGTCGCCCGCTGTCATCACAAACCTTGGCGATAAACAAAAGTGTTTCAGGCGCGATGCCATAAGACTTTATTCCTCTGGCTGCAATAATTCCCGCCAGATGGGTGCCATGTCCGTGATTATCATTTAAGTAATCATTAGTATTTGACAAATAGTTATACCCGGTAATTTTTGAAAAATCAAAATCAACGTGCTTTGAAATTCCAGTATCCAAAATGGCAACTTTTACAACTTGTTCAGTTAGTATTTCCCACAATTTCGGAATTGAAAAAAGGGAATTATTTAGCCACCAGGGATATATGCCGCCCTTCAAATTTCCATCCACCCCCCCGCTCCACACAAAAGTCCCATTTGTCAATTTGTACCAAAGTTTGTTGTCTTTATAATTTTCACCGGAAACTGTTTCGGCAATTTCAATTTCGTCGCCTGGCTTGTAATAGCCATCGGCAGGATTATTATTGGGCAGCACTTCGGGCTTGCCGGTACGGATATTAAGATAGGTATTTATACGAGCTTTCATTATGCTTCACGATTTAAAGGAGATACGGAATTATTGGCGTTTGCATCGGCGGCGCTGTTTGTGGATTCCTTTGTTGATGTTCTTAGCTTCATCAGTTTATTGAGCAAATCAAACCAAAAGGGCGCTCCCAGTGAAATGGCTATGGCTGTGATGAGAAAGCCCCAGAAATGATGGAAGAACAAATAGAAAAAGTAACACAGCTTGTCGGGAAATGTAAAACCAATTTTCCCGTTACAGGTTTGTTTTTCTCCCTTAGTGAAAATAAGGTTATCAATTGGTGGGAGACAAATTATTGTATCATGTCTTATAAAAACTTTTCCTGAGTCAGGCAACCAGGCGCCCAATCCAAGAATGGTATTTGCATTGGCAATGTCAACATCAAGTTTCTTTTTTACATCTAATAAAGAATCCAGTTTTTGGGTATAGGTTCTCAGGTCGGTTTTATTCATTGTAGAAGTATCAATTACAGATTTAGTATTTTGAACAAAGGCATTTGCCATGCTTACCATTTTGTCCCTCGCATCTTTGTCAACGGAAAGTTTATCTATAATTGAAAACGTGTCAACGCAAAAAAACCAGGCAATGCAGAATCCAAGGATAAATGTAACTACCTGGATTTTTCGCTTGTACCATTCAATTGACTGCTCCATAGTACGGTCAAACCATCCTTCCATCAGAAGCTTAAATTTTACAATATCCCCATAAGAATCATTCCATAAGTTCTGGATATATTCTGCTGTTTCCGGATCAAATATTTTTACATTCTCAACAGATTCTTTAGCTTTCTTTTTAGCGTTTAAGGCGTCTCTTAAGGCTTTTTTTGAGGTTTTTTTGTTTGTTCCAGAGTTCTCTTCGGATTTAATTGATCCTTTTAAGGATTGTTTAGCTATGGCAACCATTTCGGTCGCTTTTTTTACCTCTTTTACTTTATCAACAATTTCTTTTAGTTTTCGCTCTATCTCTTCTTTGTTCATTGGAGCATCGCCCAAAATCATACTCATAACAGTCTTTGAAAAGCTCGTAGCTTTATAGGTGGAGGGTATTTTAAATACACCGGAACTGCCAAGGTATTTTATTTCCGGATGATTATAGAATTTATTGACAACTGTATTTTTTGGATTTTTCATCAGTTTCATGGAATCCCATAAACGAAACCACCATACTGTTTCCTTCTCGTCATTCAACATTCTGTCTATGGCTTCCTTCAGATTTCGCGCCCTCAAACCAAGCTTCGTAGCAATTAATTCCGAAAGTATGGTTGCTAAAAGGCTATATAAAAGATAAATAAAAACCAGTCCGATGACCACATCCAGAACAACAGAATTAAACATAGTTCAATTTTTTTCGCCTACTCTTTAACCCGGATTTTCGGCATCTCCGTATTAATCTTGCACAAATTTTTACCTGCCCCCGATCCCCTCCCTGTGTCCGGGGATGGTTGTGGCAAGTGCATATTAGAACTCCTTTGATGAAAGTAGCCCCGATTCCGGCAAAATGATTTGTCTGACATTCTTGGGCTGGTTGATATAATTCGGGCGTCGGGCTATATAAAGACTTTTCTTTTCCTTTCGTACGATGCAAACTTTGTCGGACTGGTTGCCTCCCAGAATATGGTAACATTTTGCATCCTCGCCCACATACATAGCCACGTGACCGGCTTTATGCCCTTCCGGTGTTGTCCGAACAAATACCAGAACATCACCCAGCGCCGGTTTGTCGGTATGAACTCCGAAAGTACCCCAGTTCAATGCCCAAAGAGGATCTTTAACAACCTGCCGCCCGCTTCGTTTTACAATGATCGCCATGAAAAGTCCACACCAGGGAATTTCATCGGCTTTATAAACTGAAGCAACATTGGCTCCGAGCTCAGCCGCCCACGATAGAATAACCGGATTATCTGCCGTGCCGGGCGATTCAATTACATCAATCAGTATTAATGCTTCGTTCAGCATTTTGGGACCATTTTCGTTGGTGAGCCATTGATATTCCTTCTGTATCGCCATGTGATAATTGTTTAAGTATTGGTTTTGAATTAATTCATTTTGCCCGTCTTAGAACTGTTAATATATTCACGAAAATAATTAACAATGTTAGGACAAATATAACGCATAAAATGAGAAAGTCAATACCTGATAGCAAAACTGGATAAAACAGGGCTGTTTAAAAATTCCAGGTTCAAAGTTCCAGGTTCCAGGTTCCAGGCTTCAGGTTCCAGGTTTCAGGGGAAAAACGAGAAAAGTCAAGGTATAACAAGCCATGAAATCAAGGTTTTGGAACCTTGAACCTTGAACAATCGAATAATCGAACAATCGAATTTTGAATTTTGAAGTATCGGAACCTGGAACCTGAAACCTGGAACCTGTAACTTGCGACCAGAAGGTCACAATTTACTTCGTTTGCAGGATATTATGGAACTGACAGCGCTACCGGTATTACCTTCCCATTAAAATACTTATGCCCGTTGACACAAAAGTCTCCGATAAAATGAGCAATCTGTGCGGGATTTTGCAGGGCTTTTGCTCCAGGAAACGCTTTGGCAAACATCTCGGTTTGCACAGCGCCCAGTGCAAGACAATTGACTTTAATCTCCTTTTCAGCGAGTTCTACTGCCAACACTTCACTAAAAATTGCCAGGGCTGCTTTACTGGAGCTATATGCCGCAAGCCCAGGAAATTTCACACTTCCCTGTATTCCGCCGACGCTGCCAATATTCACGATATGCGAACCTTTATTCATAATTGGGAGCATTGCCTGCGTAAAGAAAAACGGACCTTTCACATTGACATTGAAAGTGTCGTCAAAATCGGAGAGTTGAAACTGATTAAATGGTTTATTGACCAGCTTACCTGCATTATGAACCAGGATGTCGCATTTGGGAATAATAGTTTCAAGTCGCTGAACAATAAACGGATAAAAATCAAACTGGTTCAGGTCAAACTGGTATGGAGTTACTTTGGCATCGGGATAAATGCGGAGACACTCTGCTGCAAGTTCTTTGAGTTTATTGAGGTTTCGCGAAATCACCACGAGGTGATTCTGCTTATGTTTTGCCAGAGCTTTGGCAAGTTCAAAGCCAATCCCACGACTGGCGCCAGTTATCACAATGTTCATAATGCTGAAAAATTTGACATATAAAAGTGTGCAGATGCGTGTTCAGGTTGTCAAAGATAGACAACTTTCACGTACCTTTGCAGCCTGATAATGAAATAGAATGACTACTCGTATCATAATCACCTAAACCCCAAAACCATCATGAAAAGAACCATTACCCTGTTTCTTCTTTTGATTATGTGCATTTCCATATCAATTGCTCAGGAAGGAACCCAGAAGCCAACGGTTATCAAACCGAATTATTTTGACATTTCACCACCCCTGCGCGATATGGTGCAGCGTTCGGATGCTGTAATTGACAATTCCTGGAAAGAAGGCGTTGTTAAAAACAAACTTAATGCCTATTCCAATCCAGATGAAAATGCAAATGTTGATTTCAAAGGTATTGATCCGGTGCATCAATCCAATTTCGGCGACGCCATTACCGACACGACTATTCAGAATTTCGACGGAGTTGGCGCCAACGGTTCGTATCCTCCAGATACAGATGGCGATGTAAGCCCCAGCCATTATTTTCAGGTTGTGAATGTCAGATTTGCTATTTACGATAAAAATGGCAATAAACTTATGGGACCAAGCAACAACAGCACTATCTTCAATGGTTTGCCTCATAACACCAACGATGGTGACGCCGTCCTCCTTTACGACGAAAATGCCGACAGGTGGTTATTCAGCCAGTTTGCTCTGCCAAATTATCCCAACGGACCATTTTACGAAAATGTAGCAATCTCCCAAACCAATGATCCAACCGGAACCTGGTATCGTTATCAGTTTACTTTTACTGATATGCCTGACTACCCGAAACTCTCTGTATGGGGCGATGGTTATTATATGACTATCCGGCGGTTTTCATCGGGCGCCGGCAACTGGTTAGGACCGGCAGCCGTTGCAATGGACAGGGCAAAGATGCTTGTCGGCGATCAGTCAGCCGCTATGGTGATGTTCAACCTTCCTTCATCATCAGAGGGTCCACTTTCAGCCGATTGTGACAGCGATTTTCCACCGGCAGGAACACCATGCCCAATTGCTTTTCTAACATCAACGGCTACTGCCACTGTCAGACTTTATGATTTTCATGCAGATTGGGGTACGCCTGCTAATTCAACAATGTCACAAACTGCCACAGTGCCTATTTCCACTTTCAGCACAATGGGTAACGGAAACGTCATCCCACAAAAAGGAACCAGCCAGAAACTGGATGGTCATTGCAATGGACACTACCGGCAATATAGCTCTCGGCTTTTCTATTTCAAGCACAAATTTGTTCCCTTCAATCCGCTACACAGGCAGATTGGCTGGCGATCCGCTGGGGCAGATGACTATCGCTGAAAAAGGAATCACCAACGGCGGCGGTTCGCAAACCAACACCGACGGTCGCTGGGGCGATTACAGCGCAATGTCTGCCGACCCGTCGGAAGTCGGAAAATTCTGGTACACCCAGGAATATTATTCCACTACGTCCAATTCAAGTTGGAAAACCAGAATCGCCTCATTCTCTTTTGGCAATATCTTTTCAACAGTCACTACAGCCGCGCCTAATCCGGTTTGCGCTGGAGATTCAACGCAACTCAACGTTAATGCATACGGCGGTTCAGGAATTTATACCTTTTCATGGAGTTCGATTCCTGCCGGGTTTACATCCACTTTGCAAAGCCCTAAAGCCGCGCCAATGGATACCATTAAATATATAGCAGTTACCAGCGATGGAACGCTTACCCGCTCCGATACGATAAAGGTGAATGTCCAGCATAAACCCGTTATTTCCGCCGGCGCCGACACTACTGTTTGCTGGTATGTAATCACCGTTGATGTTCACGGTACGGCTTCTAATTATAAGGTGATTGGCTGGACTACCACCGGAACAGGAACATTTACCAACGCATCTTCTCTCAATACAGTTTATAACCCAACCCTTGCCGATAAAATTGCCGGTTCGGTTGATCTTAATCTGGTTGCAATTCCCAATCTTCCATGTTCAGGAAATGTGATTAGCTCTAAACATGTCGTTTTTGACGTCTGCACTGGTATTAACGGGCAACCGTCAGATACGCCGGCGCTCCTGTTGCAACCCAATCCGGCTCACAGTTCCGTGGCAATTACTACAAGCGGTATTTCTGGCTCACAAGCTGATTTGTCAATTAAATCTCTTGACGGAAAAGTGGTCTATTCTGAAAATGTAACACTTACCGGCAAACCATCAGTTACAAACCTTAGTCTTTCGGGATATGCCAATGGCATTTACATAGTTCAGTTAAAAACCGGTCAACAAGTCATTACGCAAAAACTCATTGTTCAGTAATGGAATGAAGTCGCTGTTATTTTGTTAACAAGTTGATTTTTTTGTTACTTTTGACGGCAAATTGTTCCTGTTGCGTTCTTAGATATACATTTTGGTTCTTCAGGGCAGGGTGAAATTCCCGACCGGCGGTAAAGCCCGCGATTCCCGTTATCAAAGACCTTTTAAAAGGTTTTAACAGGAAATGAGCCGTTGAAATTACGGCGCCGACAGTATAGTCTGGATGGAAGAAGAATCGTATTTAATCTTACTATTTTATCAGGTTAAATAAGATTAAAGCCCTGTTGCTATTGTGTGACAGGGCTTTTTTTTTGAGTGGATTAAAAGATTGAAAAGATTGACTGTAACCTGAAACCTTGAACCTTGAACCTTGAACTTGAAACCTGAGTCTACTCCGAAAAGTAGTTAGAAAAATAAGAATTTGGCTAAAGCCCGGAATGTCAGCAACTTGAATTGCCACTACCTTAAGGTAGTGGCAATTGATAACCAGATAATTACTGGACTTTAGTCCAAATTGTTTCCTTTTCGGAGTATGCTCAAACCTGAAATCTGTAATCTGAAATCTGAAATCTGAAACCTGAAACTTGAAACCCCAAACTAATTACATGAAACGCGCGATTGCGCTGGCAAGAAAGGGTGCGGGATGGGTAAATCCCAATCCTATGGTTGGCGCTGCGCTTGTTAGCGATGGTCGTATCATCGGGGAAGGTTTTCATGAATTTTACGGAGGTCCTCATGCCGAATTGAATGCCATTAAAGGAGTGTCTGACGAAGCGGCTAACGGTTCTGTAATGTATGTCACCCTCGAACCCTGTGTG
>JAPLDO010000115.1 GCA_026391715.1 Bacteroidota bacterium | reverse complement strand
ATCCCATATAAAGTATCAATCATTCCGTTTCTTGATGATTTGGATGAAACGGCAAGAGTAATCGGAGCAGTAAATGCCATAAAAATTTCGAGAATCAACGGAGTTATCCATACAAAAGGTTTTAACGCCGATGCGCCGGGTTTTGAACTTACGCTTACTGAAATCTCCATAGGTTGCAAAGCGTTGATACTCGGAACCGGCGGAGCTTCAAAAGCTGTGGCATTCGCCCTTGAAAAAAAAGAGATACCATATACCTTCGTTTCACGAAAACCCGGCGAAGGAAAAACGATAAGTTATAATAAACTGAACCAGGATATCATTGGTGAAAATCTTCTAATCATTAATACTACGCCACTCGGGATGTACCCTGAAACAAATTACTTTCCAGATATTCCCTATCAATATCTAACTCAGGCTCATTTTTTATACGATCTTATCTACAATCCGCCGGAAACTGCATTTCTGCAAAAGGGAAGACTTATGGGCGCTCAAACAATGAACGGATATCAGATGCTGGAAAATCAGGCGAATCTGGCTTATGGAATTTTTACTGAATAATCCCGTTAAACCAGGGTATCTGGAATTGTTATTTATAAGTTGATTTTTTGTAAATAATCATCCAAATTTTTAATTTTGCCTGAATCATTGTCCTGAACTGATCAATATGTCAAAAACCGCTCATTTTATTTATGTTACAATTTTATCAATCATTGTAGCCGCAGCTTTATTTTTCATTACATACATCGGCTATTCCTATTATAACCAGCCTGTTGAAGACCGGTTTTTTCATCCGGATCATATTACCCTGAAACCCAGCGGACCCTGGGGGCATGGTTTCGGCATTTTTGGGTCGACGCTGATGATTTTTGGAGTGGGGATTTACATGATTAGGAAAAGATTCAGGGCATTCACACGTTTGGGGATTCTTAAATACTGGCTTGAGTTTCATATTTTTCTTTGTTCGTTGGGTCCTATCCTTGTCCTTTTTCATACATCCTTCAAATTCGGAGGTCTTGTCGCAATAAGTTTCTGGAGCATGGTTGCTGTTTTTCTCAGCGGGATCATCGGACGCTATATTTACATTCAGATTCCCAGAACAATAGAAGGACGGGAATTGAGTTTAAATGAAGTGAAGGAGATGAAACACAACATTGGCGAGCTTGTGAAAAACCTTGCCGACCTTGACGAGCAAAGCTATTCGGTAATTATTGAATCAATAGAAAGAAAAGAGGGCGAGAAGATCAAAGCGATCGTTCTGTTCTGAAACGTAATAAAATTCCGAAAGCGCAAATTAAAGAAATTATGAATCTTGTTAAGAGTGAAATATCATTAAACCGGAGGATTGATATGCTTACCACCATGCAAAACCTATTCAAATACTGGCATGTTGCGCATTTGCCATTTGCGCTGGTAATGCTGGTGATCATGGTCATTCATGTAGCGGTGACAATTACTTTTGGATACAGATGGATTTTTTAATATGGGACTAATCGGTGAAGAATTTGCAGTTTATGCGATAGCAATTCTGTTTTGCGCAATAATTGTTGGAATTTACCTCAGCAAGCAAAAAAGGGATTCAAAAAAGGTGGATGCGAAAATCGCCAAGGCGAAGCTGGAAGGTTCTTATGAACCTGTTTCGCTTCATCCGGTGGTTGACGAAGGCAGTTGTATCAGAACCGGGGCATGTATCGCAGCATGCCCCGAAAAGGATATTCTCGGCATAAGTCATGGAAAAGCAACCACGATAAATGCTTCGCGCTGCATTGGTCATGGCGCCTGCTTTCATGCGTGTCCTACTCAGGCGATTACACTTTGCATTGGCACTGAGAAGCGCGGGGTTGAACTGCCTCACGTAAATCAGAACTTTGAAACCAACGTACCCGGAATTTTCATCGCCGGCGAACTTGGCGGAATGGGTTTGATCAAAAACGCTGTTGAACAGGGGCGTCAGGCTGTTGAGAACATTATAAAATCGTTACCGAAAAGTCACCAGGCAACACTCGATTTGATCATCATCGGCGCCGGGCCTGCCGGAATTTCAGCAACTCTCGCTGCCAAAAAGCATGGACTCAAATCTATCACCCTTGAGCAGGATACTCTTGGCGGTACTGTATTTACCTTCCCTCGCGCCAAAATAGTAATGACGTCTGCAATGGATCTTCCCCTTCACGGAAAAGTTAAATTGTTTGAAACCAGTAAATCAGAACTTCTTGAGTTGTGGAAATCGGTAATGAAAAAAAACGACATTACTATTCATGAAAATTCAAAGGTGGAGGCAATTACAAATAATGACAACCACTTTCAGGTATCTACACTAAACGGAGAACATTATTCAACTCAATCGGTGTTACTTGCAATAGGTCGCCGCGGTACCCCGCGGAAACTGGGCATAGAAGGTGAGACGCTTGAAAAAGTTGCATACAGGCTGCTCGAACCTGAGCATATTACCGGAATGGATGTAATGGTTGTAGGCGGCGGCGACTCCGCAATAGAATCAGCTCTGTTACTTACCGATGAAAACAAAGTGACACTGACATACCGGAGCGAGGCTTTCAGCCGAATAAAACCTAAAAACGGCGAAAGGATTAACGCGGCAATTGCCGCCGGTAAAATCAAAGTAATGTTTAATACAAACCCGGTAAAAATCCTGCCCGATTCGGTAATTCTTACAACAACAGGACAGGAGAAAAATTTAACTATAAAAAACGATTTGGTTTACATTTTTGCCGGGGGTGAATTGCCAACACAGTTTCTTCAAAAAATCGGAATCAGGATTACGAAAAAATTTGGCGAGGCAATATTGTCGCATAAGTGATTCTTACCGTACAGTCTTTGAAAAAGCAGCCGGCGCATAATCTATTAGTTGCGATTTAACAGAATAATCCGGGAGGGCGTTAATCCATCAGATTCCGCAATGATTTCAACATTTCCCGGTTTAAAGCCCGATTGCAGGATTAACTGGCATTTCCCATTGAATAGTTTCCTTTGCCATTTACCTTCGCCACATTGATCTGCTTCGTGGCTTGAAGGATCTCCATTGCCTACGCCGATAAACCTGGCGTCGCCTTTCAGAGAAAAACGGACGAGATTCTGCGCATCCGGCGCCTCGCGCCCCATGCTATCTGCTACTGTTACGTTAATTATATTGGCATCCATGCCATCGGCGATCATAGTAATTTTATCTGGCGTAAGTATCAGTTGGACCGGCTTGCCTGTTGTTTCGACCGAACTGATCAGTTTCTTTCCATTTTTCATTGCCACCGCCTCAAGTTTACCCTGATGGTATGGGATTTCCCAGGAAAGATGACTGTTTCGAGGCATTATCTTTTTTCCAAAACTATTCCCGTTGAGAAACAGTTCCACTTCATTGGCGTTACTATTGATCCAAACTTTTATCAATTGTCCATCTTTCACCTTTCCGTTCCAGTTCCAATGCGGCGAGATGCGCAAAACATCGTTGTTTGTCCACCACGATTGATAATAGTAATAAAGGTTTTTTGGAAATCCGCACATATCCATAATACCGAAATGAGAGTTGATATTGGGCCAGCCAAACGGCGTTGGTTCTCCGCGGTAGTCAAATCCTGTCCAGATGAAACCTCCCATCCACCAGGGTTGGTCTGCGCACAGTTTCCACCACTCCTCAGCAGTACTTGCCCACCATGGCGAGGTGATATCCTGATCGGGCAGGTAACAGTTGATGGTGTCTTTTTCATAAATACCGCGGGTTGTCACAGTACTTCCCATTTCAGTTCCAAGGATCGGCTGTTCCGGATGATTTTTATGATAATCGGCAACTGCAAAATGCCGGTAATTGAAACTTCTGATTGGAATCACTTCATTAATCCCGGTAAAGACATTTGGAAGATCGGCTGCATAAGTGCAGGTACGAGTTGGATCAAGGCGTTGTTGCAGGTCAATAAGAGATTGCGCAATGCGTTTGCCAAAGCCGGTTGTTTGAATCATTCCCTCCTCATTCCCTATTGACCATAGAAATACGGAGGGATGATTCCGGTCTCGCCTTATCAGCCTATCGAACTGATCGAGATATTCAGGACTGCTGTTGAGTAGTCGCTGTTCATCCAGAACTAACATTCCAAGGCTGTCGCAGGCGTCGAGCGCTTCAGGCGTGGGTGCGTTATGACTGGTGCGATAAGCGTTTACGCCCATCTCCTTCAATAACCTAATCCTATAGAACTGAAGATAATCGGGTAATGCCACGCCAACCCCGGCATGATCCTGATGGCAGTTGACCCCAAAAATCTTGATATTTTTACCGTTGAGGTAAAAACCTGTTTCCGGGTCAAACCTGATTGATCTGATACCAAATCGGGCGCTGACACTATCGGTTATTCTGTTATTCTGCTTCAAAACAACCACTGCGCGATAAAGGTAAGGATCGTCCAACTGCCACAACCGGGGCTCATTCATCTTCAGGCGCTGCTTAACTTCCATCGACGACCGGTTTTTTACAACGATTGATTGTTCATCTGTTCTTGTCAGAATCTTGCCATTGCGATCGGTTATAAAACTCGAAATTCCGAGAGTTTCCTGATTAAATTTATCATTCCGGATTGTGGTTTCAACACTAACCAAAGCAACGCCATCCTTCATTTCGGAATAGATAAAAACGCCATTTTCAGCTATATGGAGTTCATCGGTTAATGTAAGCCAAACATGACGGTAAATACCGGCGCCTTCATAAAACCAGCCTTCATATTGTGTGGCGTCAACCCTGACCACAAGAGTATTAGGATGATGAAAATCAACATAGTCGGTAACGTCGAATGAAACGCCGATATAACCGCTTTCGTTGTCGCCGAGATAAAAACCATTTAGCCACATCTTTGCATCTCTGAAAATGCCATCAAACCGAATTATAAACCGCTTCCCCGAATCGGCAGGTGAAACCTGAAAGTGTTTCCTGTACCAGCCGATTGATGTTTCGGGAAAAAGTCCGCCAACAGGTTTAAATCCATGAGAAAGAATATCGAAATTTTCCGACTTTACAAAGGGTAATTCAACTGCCCAGTCGTGCGGCAACTGAACTCTTTTCCAGTTTTTATCATCAAATTTCGGGTTTATGGCACAATTTTCTGCCTTACCCGATTTTGAGAAAATATTGGCGATGGAATAGTTGAAATCACGTGAAGGATCGGCGGCATTGCCAGGATGAAAACGCCAGCCGGTATCGAGGAGAATGGTTTGGCGTTTAACGGATTGTTGAGCCAAAAGATGCACCGGAAGAATAAAACCAAGGATTATAAGAAACCTTGCGGCGACTGTAAAAAAAAAATCTTTTATCATGTGGCAAAGGTAAAAGTAATAACCGGAAATCGAATGGTAGATGCGATTAAACCATTTTACTAAAAAGGTCGGACAATACCTTGTGAGCAAAAAATCTTATTTTTACCGGATGAAATTCAAATCCATTGCATTCCACCATTTCGGCTGCAAAGTCAATTTTGCCGAGGCTTCTTCACTTTCGCGAAAATTTATGGAGAAAGGCGTCGAGATCAAAAATTTTCGCGACCATGCCGATGTTTATGTAATCAGTACATGTATTGTGACAGCCGTAGCTGAAAAGAAGTGTCGGGCTGCCATAAGGCAGGCGCATAAGTTAAATCCGCAGGCAACGATTGCAGTAATTGGCTGCTTTTCGGAGTTAAAACCCGACGAACTCTCTCAGATGGAAGGCGTTGACCTTGTACTTGGCCATTCGGGAAAATTTCAACTGGTTGAGGAGTTGGAAAAACTTCAACAGGGACACGAATACCATGGCGGAATTTCACCAATAATTCAATCCAATGAAAGCGCTTTTGTGCCGTCATATTCATCAAACGACCGAACCAGGTCCTTTCTGAAGATACAGGATGGCTGTGATTATTATTGCAGTTACTGTACAATTCCGCTGGCGCGTGGGCATAGCCGCAGCGATACCATAGAAAATGTTATTCGAAATGCGCAAGAAATTGTAAAAAAGGGAATCCATGAAATCGTTCTCACAGGGGTCAATATAGGCGACTTTGGCAAGCATACCGGCGAGACTTTCTATCAACTTATTGAGGCGCTCAACCAGGTTGAAGGTATGAATCGTATCCGCATTTCATCCATCGAACCAGATCTTCTCACAGATGAAATCATTGAATTTGTTGCCTGTTCCCGGAATTTACTCCCCCATTTTCACCTGCCGCTTCAATCGGGATGCAACAAAATTCTCAAAGCCATGCACCGAAAATATACCTGCGAACTTTACGCTTCAAGGGTTCATAAAATCAAGGAATTGACGCCATTTACCTGCATTGCTGCCGATATAATAGTTGGTTTTCCGGCTGAATCGGATGATGATTTTCACGAGACATATCTTTTTCTCGAACAGTTGGACCTATCTTATCTGCATGTTTTCTCGTATTCAAAACGTGATAATACACTGGCAGGGAAATCCCTGAATCCTGTTTCTGATAAAAATAAAAAGGAACGCAGCGATTTGTTGCACAGGTTATCGGAAAGGAAAAAAAGGCTGTTTTATCAGCAGAATGAAGGTAGAGAGGTCAATGTGCTTTGGGAATCAGATCATGCCGATGGCTTTATGCATGGCTTTTCGGAGAATTATATCAGGGTGAAAACCCAATATAATCCGAAACTCGTAAATCGGGTAGAGAGGGTAAAATTGGGAATAACTGACGAAAATGGAACATTCAAGGTGTGAATCACCGTTAGCGCCATAATGCAATCATCACAGGATAACTTTCCCTATTCGAAAAAAAACACGTCTCAAGTTTCAAACTTTCGGAGTAGGCTCAACTTTGAACTTTGAACTTTGAACCTGGAACTTTGAACCTGGAACCTGGAATTTTGTAAATCCGCAAAATACCGATGAGAACTGGAAAAAATCGTAAAGGACTGCATAGAAAAAAATGCGCATATCGAGATAAAAAAAGAAAATGCCGGATAATTAAATATTCTTAATAAATTTGAAAAAAAAAGTACCAATATCAAATCCATTTCCCATGAACAAACTATCTTACAAACAATGCATTCTACTTTTCATCGTATTCAGTTCCTTACCTCTCTTTTTCTCTTCCTGTAAATCCAAAGAGAAGAAGGCGAAAGGCTCACCCGCATTTAAAGTCATGGAGATAAAAGGCGCTCGTGTGCCGGTTTACCTTGAAATGATCGGGCAGGCAGTTGGAATTCCCACCGTTGAAATTCGCGCGAGAGTTGCCGGATATTTACAAAATTATTCGTTTAAAGAAGGTTCAATTGTTCAAAAAGGGCAAAGGTTGTTTACTATTGAGCAAAATGAGTATGCTAATAGTCTTAGTTTTGCCGAAGCCGACCTTGAAAACAAGATTGCTGCATGGGATAAGGCAAAACTGGATGTAGCGCGGTTAAAACCACTACTTTCGACAAATGCCATCAGCCAGAACGATTATGATAAAGCCGTTACTACCGAACTTCAGGACCGCGCTTTAGTGGCAAGTTCAAAAGCCAACCTTGCAACTGCAAAATTAAATCTTTCATACACCGCCATAGAATCTCCTATTGCAGGTTACATTGGCGCGTGCGATGTAAGACCGGGAAACCTCGTTGGAAAAGGAGAAGCAACCCTTCTATCAACAGTATCTGCCGTTGATCCTATCTATGTAAATTTTGAAATGAACGAAAATGATTACCTTAAAATCATGCGGTTCTGGGAGCAACATAAGGATCAGATCAAAGACAAAAAGGATATATTCAAAGTCTATCTCACCCTTTCGGATAAGGTTCTTTATGCCTACTCCGGCGAAATTGATTTTATGGACCGCGATATAAATGCAGCAACTGGTACGCTCGCTTTACGGGCAGTATTCAAAAATCCTGACGGGCTGATTAAACCAGGCAGTTTTGCCAAAGTAAACCTTGTGCTGTTTGAGGAAGAAAATGGCATTCTTGTCCCTCAGACCGCTACAACTCAAATCCAGGGAAAAAACTTTGCCTTTCTTGTAGATAAGGACAATAATGTTTCCCGCATCCCGGTGATTCTGGGCAGAGGTATTGGCGCTACTTTCATGCTTCTTAGCGGACTAAAAATCGGCGATCGCATTATGCTTGAAGGTTTCCAGAAATTCCAGGAAGGAATGAAAATAACCCCTGTAATGGTGCCGGATACTCTAAGCGTGCCGGAAATGCAGGTGAAAAAATGAGGTAACGAGATAGTGAAAAAAATCTGAAATCTGAAATCCGAAATCTGAAATCCGAAATCTGAAATCTGAAATCAAAAATCTGAAATCAAAAATCCGAAATTAAAAATCCGAAATAATATGCTTCAATCTTTTATAACCCGCCCAATCCTATCCTCCGTAATTGCGATACTGATCGCCCTGGTTGGGATTTTGAGCATGGTGACGCTGCCAATCTCGCAGTATCCCGACGTTGTGCCTCCCACTATCCAGGTTATGGCATTTTATCCCGGCGCAAATGCAGAGGACGTTCAGAAAACTGTGGCAATCCCTCTTGAGGAACAGATAAACGGGGTTGATAATATGACTTACATGACTTCTCAATGCGCCAACGACGGGTCATGCAACATTACAGTTTATTTTAAGGTTGGCACCGATCCCGACATGGCGACAGTTAACGTTCAAAACCGCACCCAGCGCGCCATTAACGTACTGCCTCCCGAAGTGGTTCAAAGCGGGGTAACGGTAATGAAAAAATCTCCAAGTATCCTTTTGCTTTACGCGCTTTCTTCAGGCGATACGGCTTATGATACAAAATTTTTAGCAAACTACCTTAATATAAATATTGTAAATGTACTTAAACGTATTGATGGCGTTGGCGACGTAAATCTTTTCGGAGGCGATGATTATGCCATGCGCCTGTGGCTTAATCCCGAACGTATGGCAGGGTATAGCATCAACGTTCAGGATGTAATGAGCGCTATAAAAGATCAGAATATTCAGGCTGCCGCAGGACAGATCGGAAAAAATCCTGCCGCCAAAGGACAGCAAATGTCTATCATGATCCGCGTTCAGGGACGTTTGATTGAAGAATCAGAGTTTGCAAATATCATTGTTAAAGCCAATAAAGACGGATCGCTGGTGCGAATGAAAGATATCGGGAGAGTAGAGCTTGGATTGAAAACTTATGACGCTATGGGCAGGTTTAATGGAAAAACATCGCCGGTTATCGCCGTTTATCAGTCGCCAGGTTCAAATGCCGTGCAGGTAAGAAAGGAATGTGACGCTACCATGGAAGAGCTCGCCAAAGAGTTCCCTATTGGAATAACTTATGAAAAAGGGCTAGATACTGTTGAATTTGTTTCAGCCTCTATTGATGAGGTTTTAAAAACGCTGATGGAAGCATTTTTCCTGGTTTTTATCGTCGTTTTTATCTTCCTTCAGGATTGGCGCGCCACTCTGATTCCCGCCATCACGGTGCCGATATCTCTCGTAGGAGCGCTTGCAGCTTTCTCGTTCCTTGGGTTCTCCATTAATATGTTCACGCTATTTGCCCTGGTTCTCGCTATTGGAATTGTGGTTGACGACGCCATTGTGGTACTTGAGGCGGTTCAGGAGAAAATAGACTCCGAAGGGCTGTCTCCGCTTGAAGCCACAAGGCATACCATGAAAGAGATCACCGGCGCTATTCTGACAATCACCATGGTACTTTGTGCAGTATTTGTTCCTGTCTCCTTCCTTGGTGGCACTACCGGCGTTATGTACAAACAATTTTCAATGACTCTGATCTCTTCCATTCTCATTTCCGCTTTGCTTGCCTTAACATTAACTCCGCCGCTGTGCGTAATCCTGTTGAAACCTAAAAAAGCTAAAAAAGGATTACTTGGAAAGTTTTTCAAAGGGTTTGACCGCGGATTTGAGAAAACAACAAACGGATATGTTAAAATCGTAGAAAATTTCACTCACCATCTCTCCCGTCCGGTGATGTTTCTCACCGTAGTGCTTGTGCTTGCAATCTTTGTTATGAAATTTCTACCCAGCGGTTTTCTTCCTTCCGAAGACCAGGGATACTTTTTTATAAATATCTCAACTCCCAAAGCCTACGCGCTCGAAAAAACTGACGCCGTGATGAGGCAGGTAGAGGCTATTCTTTCCAAAACAGAAGGAGTTGAATCATATACCACAATTCCGGGATACAGCATTCTCGACAACTCTGTGAGCACTACCAACGGGATGGCTTTTGTAAAGTTGAAAGACTGGAAACTCCGTGAAACCAAAGGGTTACATGTGGCGGAAATCATTCAAACGGTGCAGTCAAAATTCAATAGAATTCCTGGCGGTATTTGCATGGCATTTAATGCGCCTGCTATTTCAGGATTGGGAAAAACCGGTGGACTTGAGCTTCAACTCGAAGATAAATCGGGAGCCGGTCTCGATAAAATGACAAAGGTTGAACAAGCTTTTACTGCTGCCGCCTCACAAAGGAAAGAGTTCTCAAATGTGTTTTCTTCATTTCGTAACGACATCCCACAAATACAGCTAACGGTTAACAAAGAAAAGGCAAAAGTGATGGGAGTTCCTGTCAATACAGTCTACACTACGCTGCAAGGGCTTTTTGGCAGTTACTATGTCAACAATTTCAATAAATTCGGAAAGTCCTACCAGGTTATTATCATGGCCGATGGTATTTACCGCTCCAACAAAGAAGATATTACCAAAGTATTTGTGAGAAGCGATAATGGCAGTATGGTTCCTTTGGGAACATTGGTGAGCATGACTCCGACACAAGGACCTGATGTTGTGAAACGATTCAATTTGTACAGCTCCGCCGACTTTACCCTTGCAATACCTCCCGGATATTCAACCGGACAGGGAATTGCGGCAGTGCAGGAATTAGCGGCAAAAACTTTACCTTACGGCTTCGGCTACGAGTATTCGGGGATGACCCGCGAGGAGATTACTTCGGGAGGACAGGCGCCATACATCTTTACGCTATGTTTTATTTTCGTTTACTTTTTGCTTGCAGCAAAATATGAAAGCTGGCTTCTGCCGATCCCTGTTTTGCTGGCAATTCCGTTTGGCGTGTTCGGCGCTTTCGGACTTCAGTGGGCGCGTGGTTTGCAGAATAACATTTACGCCCAGATCGGTCTTATCATGTTAATAGGGCTGGTGGCTAAAAATGCTATCTTAATTATTGAATTTGCAAAACTCAAACACGAGGAAGGAATGCCGCTTTTCGATGCTGCGAGGGAAGGAGCGAAACTGAGATTCAGACCAATTCTGATGACTTCATTCGCATTTATCCTCGGCGTTGTGCCGCTTATGACCGCAGCCGGCGCAGGCGCCGCAAGTCGGCATGCACTCGGGACTTCGGTTTTCGGAGGTATGCTTATGGCTACGATTTGCGGAGTTATGGTGGTTCCAGCGCTCTATGTGGCATTTCAGAAAATTGAGAACAGGTTTAAGAAAAAAAATGACGAAATAGCGAAATAAAACTAAACCCCATCCCCCTGACCCCTTCCCCAAAAAGGGAAGGGGAAAAGTCCCTCCCTGGTTGGGGAGGGATTTAGGGTGGGGTAAAAAATCAAAAATCCGAAATCAAAAATCCGAAATCATTATGTTTTATAAATATCCCAAAACCCCGATACTTCTGATCGCGCTCACTGCCGTTCTGGCATTTGGTTGCAAGGTTGGACCGCGTTATCAGCGTCCGGCTGTTATTAAAGACAGCCTTTTCAGGTTTGCCGCCAGCGCCGATACCAATTCACTTGCCAATATTTCCTGGACCGCGCTGTTACGCGATACTGTTTTGCAGCGACTGATTACTAACGGATTAAAAAATAACTTCGACATTCGGATCGCATTTTCGCGGATCGAACAAGCCAGGGCTTCATTTAAAATTGAACGCGGCAAACAATGGCCTCAGATTGGCGCCCAGGGACAGGCAGGATATCAGGAGCCTGCAAATCCGTCAAATACAATCTATTCAGCAATGGCAGGAATCAGTTGGGAAATTGATTTGTGGGGCAAACTGCGCCGATCGAAAGAGGCTGCTCTTGCAAACCTTTTCAAACAGGAGGCTTACCGGCAATCGGTCAGAATTATGCTTATCAACGAGATTGTCACCAACTATTTCGACCTCCTCGAATACGATAATGAAATGAAGATTACGATTGATAACATTGATATCAGACAAAAATCACTTGATCTTGTTCGCGCCAAGATGATAGCAGGAACTGCCTCCGGATTGGTTGTTGCCCAGGCGGAAGCAGAACTGGCTCTTGCAAAAACCGAAGTGCCGAGGCTCGAAATGCTGATTGGACAGAAGGAGAACTACCTGAGTATCCTGCTTGGCGAAACTCCTCATGGTATTTCGCGTGGACGCGCCATGCTCGACCAGATGAATATCCCATCAATACAAACACCCGGCGTTCCTTCACATCTGATTCTCCGTCGCCCCGATATCATAATGGCAGAACAGTCGCTCGTAGCAGCCAATGCAAACATCGGCGTCGCCCGCGCCATGATGCTGCCAACCCTCAGTATTTCGGGGAATGCCGGATATTTTTTCAATCCGACAACTTTGGCTTACAACGCTCTCGGAAATCTTGTTGCTCCCATCTTTGGTGGCGGGCAGCTAAGGGCTGGCGTTAAAAAAGCGCAGGCATACAAGGAAGAACTGCTTCTTAGTTACCACCAAACAATAAATAACTCGCTAAATGAGGTTTCTGACGCACTTCTTTCGGTTCAGAAAATAAATAATATTGTTGAAAGCGAAAAGGTAACAGTAAACGCGGCACAAACCGCATTTGACCTTTCAAACCAGTTATACAACGCCGGTTATGCCAGTTACCTCGATGTAATTACAGCGCAGGGAATGCTTTTCCAGTCGCAGATCAACCTTTCATTGGCAGAAAGTGATGAAATGACAGCGTTGGTGAAGTTGTATAGCGTTCTCGGCGGAGGGTGGAAATAACGAAATAACGAAATTGTGAAATTGTGAAATCATGAAATTTAACCATTCTTTTTTCAGAAAATTTATCGGGGTTGTACTCTTTTTTCTCTTAATTGGCGCACAATTAAAGGCGCAGGAAATCAGCGACAGCGTTGCAGATGCGCTGAAATCGAAAATTCTCGGGAAACTGAACCATTTCACCTTTGGGATGTACATTGATACTTATTACAATGCAACGCTCGATTCAGACCAGGATACGTCGAATATCGTTCCATTCTCTGCAAACTGCCCAATTCAGGATCAGATTCGAATGAACATTGCGGCGCTGGAATTTTATTATAACACCGATAAGGTTAGAGGAAAATTAGTAATTCAATATGGCGACGCCCCTAATTTGATGGCATCCTCCGGTTCGCAGTGGATCAAGACCATAAGGCAGGCTAATTTCGGCTTTAACATTGTGAAAAACCTTTGGGTTGATTTTGGGTATATCCTTAACCCCGTGGGTTATGAATCCTCCTGGGCAGTTTTAAACCAGATTAGTTTTGTTACTGTTGGCGGCTACTTTGAACCGGGAAGTGTGCTTGGCGCCAAACTGTCGTACAAGTTCAGCGATAAATTTTCAGCAGGTATCATGATCGGGAATCCATTCTCCCTCGCTTATGCCCAAAATACTCACATGGCAGGCTTGACGTTTATCAACTACCAGCCATTGCCAAATCTTAACATTACTTATAATAATTTTTTCGGTAATCAGGCGCTCATTGACGCCGAAATGAAGAACAATATTCTCTACAATAACCTGATTGTTACATATTCTCCAATAAAATCTGTCTCTCTTGTGGGTGAGTTCGACTTTGCGAGTCAAACCAATTCACACCTGCCGCCTGATACAAATAAAATCGCAAGCATGTTTTCCGGATTTCTTCAGGCGAGGTATTTATTCGGAAAAGTTTTCGCCGTTTCCGCGCGTTATGAGGTGATGAACGACCCAAATGGTTTTCTCACCGGAGTAAACCTTTTTACTCAGCGCGGCGTCAGAACCAACGGATTTGCCTTCAGTGTTGAATATAAACCGATTACGTTTGGGTACTTGCGCCTTGCTTATCGCTATCTTGAGGGATATCCAGGCAGCAAAATATTTGCGAGCTATACCAGCGACAATATGCATGCTATCATCTTTTCCACCGGAATACGGTTTTAACAGGTACTTTTGTTTTTAATAAAATGACCCTATAATGACTCGCAAAGAGATTGAAGAGCGTTATCAGACAATATGCTCCCTGGTATTTATGAGGAGATTGAAACCAGCGATTGACGATCTGGAAAAACTGTTGAGATACACTGTTAACGCCGATTATTATTATCAACTGGAGAACCTTACCGAAAACTATAAAACATTACTCCGGTATGCATTCGACGGTTATCATGATATGCAGCAAAATTCTATCTTAAATGGTTTGTATACATCTGTACTAACTTTGGTTGATGAGATCAGGCAAACGTTGGTGAATCATGAACTTCAATACAGGAAATATCAGAAAAATTCGCTGCTTGCTGAATTTGGCGCCGAACCGCAACTGATTGCCGCCAGAATCGAATCCTTGTTTTTTAATCGAACGGTGGATATACTAATTGAAGAGACCGTTCCTGGCAACGAAGGATATTCATCGTCGCATCCACTCAAGACTGAACAGATTGACCGGATTTTTAAATCAATCTGGCTTACCGGAAAAATGAATGCAGAATATTGTGAATTCATCAGACGCATTATTCATTCTACACAAATCGAATGGCATGAAAAATGCGCCATTGTCAGCGCGCTTACGCTTAGCATTTTAAACCAGTTTGATGCGCAAAAGCTCATGTTATTGATGGAATTTGCCGAAGCTCGGGAAAATCAGGTATATCAGCGCGCCTTAACAGGTTTGATAATCGCTTTAATCATCAATGATAAAAGGCTCATCTTTTATCCTGCATTTGTTGAAAAATTGAAAAAATTCAGAGATGATGACGCCTTCCTTCCAGAAGTTGAATTTATTATAATGCAATTTCTGATGGCAAGGGAAACTGATAAAATTACACGGGAATTTGAAGAAGAGGTGCTGCCGGAAATGAAGAAAATGATTCCCAGGATTGAGGATAAGCTTCAATTAAATGATCTTGCCGACGATGAAGAACTGGAAGGAAAAAACCCGAAATGGAAAGATATGATTGAAGAAGTGCCGGGTTTGTTTGAGAAAATCGAAAAATTTTCAAGGATGCAAATGGAGGGTGGCGATGTGTTTATGAGTACATTTCGTCTGCTGAAACGCTTCGACTTTTTCAACTCGATGAGTAACTGGTTTGTCCCTTTTCATCGCAACCATCCCGAAATCGTAAGTGGGTTTTACGCTACCGATAGTATAAATAGCCGACTGCTCGAAAGCCTCGATAAAGCTTTTTACATCTGTAACTCCGATAAATACTCATTTGCGCTGAACTTCAAAGCCATCCCCGACCATCAACGAAGCATGATTGTCACAAATTTCGAGGCTGAATTTGCCCACATGACAGAAATGGCAACTGAAGAACAATTGTTGGACAAGTCTATTTCAGCCAATGCAGTTTTTATCCAGTATATTCAGGATCTTTACCGGTTTTTCAAACTCTTTCCGGCTCACCATGAATTCGACGATGTTTTTCAGCAGAAAATACGACTGACTAATCTCTATTTTTACAACGCCTTTTTTGAACGACCAGGTTTCACTGAAAAAACAGCCTCTTTTCATTTTGAAAAAGAACACTACGCCGAGGCTGTTGAAGTTTATGAAGATCTTATAAAAGCGCAAGGTCCGAATGGAGAGTACTTCGAAAGAACCGGGTTTTGTTACCAGAAATCAGGAAAATACTCAGAAGCTGTAAACGCCTATAAAAAAGCAGAGCTTTTTGATGGGAACCGCCTCTGGCTTATGAAAAAACTGGGATGGTGCTATCTGAAGTTGAAGGATTATCAGAATGCGTTAACCTGTTTTCTGGAAGCGGCAACTTTACAGCCCGATGAAATAAACCTTCAGTTGCAGGTGGGACAATGTTACCTGAACCTCAAAGCCTATTCCGAAGCTCTTCATCAATATCTTAAAACAAGTTTTTTCGCCCCCGATAATCTCAAAGCGCTTCGCCCGATAGCTTATTGTCAGTTTGTACTTGAAAAGCCTGAGCAAGCCAATGAAACATATTCCCGGATATTAACCGCTGCACCAAATCCCTCAGCTTACGATCTGATGAATGCCGCTCATGTAAGGCTTTGCCTTGGTCAACGAAAGGAAGCGCTCAACCTTTATCGCCAGTGTTTTCTACAAAATTCTCCTTCCCGAAGCGAACTTCTCGATGCTTTCGATGAAGATGTTCAGCATCTTGTAAAAAATGGAATTCCTGCTGAGGAAATCCCACTTATCCGGGATTTCCTGATATTTCATACCGAATCGTAATCAAAATACAGATATGCTGAATGTGAAAAAATGGCAACGCGCCGAGTTGCTGCTGTTTACGCTTGTTACCATAATCAATCTCATACCTTATTTATCAACACGGTTTTTCCCCAGCATGGATGGGGCTTCGCATCTCGCCAACTCCAACATCATTAATCAACTGATTTTTCATAACAACGAATTATTCAACCAGTTTTTCAGAATAAATCCTGAACCGGTTCCAAACTGGACTTCCCACCTGTTTATTTCGTTATTGACGCTGATCATTCCGGTTTTTCTGGCAGAAAAAATTCTGTTAATCATTCTGCTTGCCGGTATCCCTTTTGTCTTCAGGGCGCTGATGAAAACAATCTCCCCGACGAACGCGCTTTATTGTTTCCTCATTTTTCCTTTTACACACTCCATGTTTTTCTTTTTTGGATTTTTTAACTTCTGTGTAGCGGTACTTTTTTTTATAATAGCGCTGAATTACTGGCTCAGGAACTATCAAAAACCGTGGAACCCCATCAGGCTGCTGATATTAACCGTATTAATTGCAATCACATACTTTTCACACATTCTCGTTTTCGGAACTCTGCTCATTATAATAGCAATGCACATTTTAACCGGCGCGATACTGGGAATTATCTGCCGGAAAAATTCATGGAAAGATTTGGTAAATAACTTTGTAAAACAAACGGTGGCAATAGCCATTGCTGCAATCGTCCCGCTTACCCTGTTCGTTTATTTCTTTTATACCCGACCCGGAATACGCGATATCAAGTTTATTCCCCGTGAAGAACTGATAAATTACCTGATCACAATCCGACCGCTTATTTCATTCAACATATCAGTTGAAAGCCGCCCGACAATGATCCTTTTTTTCATGCTCCTCTTTTTTGTAATGGTAGGATTAGCGATGTTTTTCCTTGCTGTTTCAAGAAAAATCAAGACTGCCGACGCCGCGCCACTTCGTGCAGTGACCTCATCTCTGCCCGGTTTTCATTTCTGGTGGCTTTTGGGAACCATGATTATCCTGCTTTCGCTTTATTTCATTCTTCCCGATGCTTATGGAACTGCGAGTTACACAAGTCTCAGAATCGCATTTGTTTTTTTTCTGATCATAATTCTGTGGATATCGTCATTCAAAATTAACTGGTGGTTTGGAGTTTTAGCTATTATCGCTGGAATTTTTGTCAATTCGGCGCTCAACAGAATTTACAATCCTACCATTCAGGATCTTGGAAAACTGGCTGTTTCCTGTTATAAAGCCGCAGATCACATTAAACCAAACAGTCTGGTTCTTCCAATCTATTGTATGGATAACTGGTTTACGGGACATTTTGTCGACTACCTCGCGGTTGAAAAACCTGTGGTAATGGTATATAATTACGAATGTGAAAGCGGCTATTTCCCGGTTATCTGGAGTCTGAAAGCAAAACCAAATTATTACCTCGGAAACCCTTCGGCTCCCGACCGATATATAAATTTCGAAATCATCAAGGGTAATCCGTTTCGTCAACTCGATTATGTTTTCATTCTCGGTCAGTATGATCCGGCAAAAGACTGGTTCTTCACAACGCTGCACAAAATAGTGACCGAGCAGTTTGATTGTGTCTATCAGACAGAAAATTGTCGTTTATACCAAAGCAAAATAAAATATTGATAAATTAACATCACTGGCACGATCATTGAGCAATTTTTTATTTGGAAATTTATCCCATTGATTAATATCTCAATTGCCATGAAAAAATTGTTAATTGCCTTATCAATACTGATTATATGTATGAGTTCATGTAAAAAAATGAATACAGATGAAACGACCATCACTTCTCTTAAACAATTAGTGGTGGATAATAATTTTACATGGAACACAACAAAAGATGTCGAGGTTACCATAAAAAATGCGCCCCGCGGAGTAGTCAGAATTGCTTCCGAAGATGAAAGCCTTCTGTATTCAAAGCTATTTTCGGCAGCTCCATCAGATGATCTGAGCGTTAAAATAACTTTGCCGGCGAGTGTAAACAAGCTGAGCGTAAATGGAACTATCGTTAGCGTCACCGGTGAAAATCTTACGGTACAATTAAGCGCGCTGAAATCAGCGGTGACAACAAATTTCTCCATGTCGTTTAATGGTTCAACTGATTGGATAAAAATCCCGCTGACTGCGGGAATATCCTTCACCAATACTATGAGTATGGAAGCCTGGGTAAAAGCTACACGCCAGCAAACTGCAAAAATTTTGCAAAAAGGCGACTGGGATGGTTTTGGGCTTGGTCAGGATTTGTGGAATGGCTGGCAAGCCGGAATGGCTCTTGCCGATGGAACTTCTGTATTGGCAAATTGGGGAGCCGGACGTCCGCAACTCAACCATTGGTATCATCTCGCGGCAACTTACAATGGAGCTAACTTCAAGTTATACGTTGATGGTATTGAGATGAAAAATATTTCATTGACCCAGAATATCCGAACCAATTCGAGAACTATCTCCATCGGAGCGGATAATGGGAATCAAAAGTTTTTTCAGGGTCAGCTTGATGATCCATCAATTTGGAATATAGCTCTTACGCCAACTCAGGTAACCAATAGTTTTCATACTCCGTGGGTGGGCAATGAGTCGGGATTGACGGGTTTATGGCATTTTAATGAAGGCAGTGGCAGCATAGCTCTTGATTCATCTCCGCATTTATATAATGGAACCATTTTTGGCGCTACATATAATACAGAAGTAGGTTATAACCCGTTAAGCGACGCCGACGGCGATGGCGTGCAAAACAGTTATGATGATTTCCCGGAAGACGCTTCGCGGGCTTTTATCAATTTAACTCCAGCCGCAGGATTCGGTTCTCTCGCTTTTGAGGATTTATGGCCAAGCTCCGGAGATTATGATTTCAACGACCTTGTGGTGGATTATCAATTCAAAACAATCACCAATGCCTCGAATAAACTTGTTGAAACATTTTCAGTGTTTATTTTACGGGCTTCAGGCGCCGCATTTTCCAATGGTTTTGGTTTCCAGCTTGCAACCGACAATATTCCTGCTTCTGCGATAACAGCAACAGGAACTCATTTAAGCGAGAGTTTTATAACGCTTGCCTCTAACGGACTTGAGTTGCAACAAAATAAACCAACTGTGATTGTATTCGATAATGCTTTCGACCTGGTAACGCCTCCCGGTGGCGGTCCCGGTTTCAATACCAACTATGGAGCTCCTTATGTAGCTCCTGATACGATTATGATTCATCTTGCTTTTACCCCAAATTCCTATACAATCGGGCAGTTGGATATCGGAAATTTTAACCCATTTATGATAGTTAATAAAGTGAGAGGAAAAGAAGTACATCTATCTAATCACCCACCCACAAATCTTGCAGATATTTCCCTTTTTGGTCAGAAGGACGATAGTAGCAATCCGGCAACTGGAAGATATTATAAAACTGTAAATAACCTGCCCTGGGCAATAAACATTGCCGAGCCTTTTGCCTATCCGTATGAACATGCTGATATTCTACCTGCTTACTATCACCTTGCCGCATGGGCGCAAAGCAATGGCGTTAATTTTCCCGACTGGTATTCCAATTTACCCGGATACAGGAATGCGGCGTTAATCTATTCCCATACACCGTAAAAAAACCTGACTCATAGCCATCAGGTTATTGGAAATTCAATTTTGAGTCCACTCCGAAAAGGAAAAAATTTGGACTTTAGCCAAACTTTGATTTTTCTAATCACTTTTCGGAGTGGACTAAACATTCAAATCCCACGTGAAAAACGTGAAAGAGGAGCAGTATAGGTAGGTAAGAGGATACTCATTAAAATATTTTTCTCCGGGGATAATATTTGATACTCATTGAATACTATGATTCAACGAACAATCCATGAGACGCTTTTAGCTCATTTTAAAGATCATTCGGGCATTCCGTTGCTAATTACCGGAGCAAAACGGACAGGGAAAACGACCATGTCGAGTTGGATTGGCGAATCCTATAATCAAATGATTTTACTCGATATGGAAACTGCCGTTGACAGACAGTTGTTCAAACCTGAAAAGACATTTGAACAAATTCTTAATGCAGTTTTTTTTCTCAGAAATAATAGCCTGGCGCAAGGTAAAACTCTGATATTTCTTAGAGAAATTCAACATTGTCCTGAGGCGATTTCCTGGTTTCAGCGGGCAGCGGCAGATTCTCTTCCATATTCGGTCGTGGCTACTGCTTCTTACATTTCACCGGAGATAATTTTTTTGATGACAAATCAGGATAATCCTACGGCGTCAATTCAAATACCGCCATTGACTTTTCTGGAATTTCTTCAGGCATATCAGGACAATCCGGCGTTAATAGCTTTTCAGGAAGTTCCGGTTCCTTTATCTGCATATCAAAAACTCTTGAACTATTTTCATTTGTACAGCCTGATAGGAGGGATGCCTGAAATTGTTAACAGCTATATGACAAACCGTAATCTGAAAGGGTTAAGCGCTATCTATGAAGATATATACGAATCAATTTTAAAAAGTATCGCCAGCTTCGCGCCATCAGTAAAGACGAATAACCTTGTATCAGAAACTTTTCAAAATTCATTTCCGTTTGCCGCAACAAGGATTATTTTTAACCATTTCGGGAACTCCATTTATCGTAGCCGTGAAATTGCCGGGGCATTCAGAACCCTTGAAAAACATCTGCTACTAAGCCTGGTATATCCTATAACCTCAACAACCGCCAATGTTTGCGACAAATTAAAATCGCCGAGGTTGCAGATTTTCGATACCGGAATGGTCAACTACTTTTCAGGAATCCAGATGGAATTATTCAATTCACACGACATGAATGCAATTTTTAAAGGTCAGATTGCAAAACAGGTAGTAGGACAGGAAATTGCAGCCACTGAAATCAAACCTGTCTTGAATTTCTGGATCAGGAAAAAACTTCAATCAACTGCTGAAATTGATTTCGTCATTCCATACAATGACCTTTTGATTCCGGTTATAGTAAAATCGGGAGAACCCGGACGCCTCAGATCGTTGCATCAGTTTATTGACGAAGCGCCTCACCCTTATGCAGTCAGACTTTCGGCTGAAAAACTGTCTATCAGACAAACGCAGACAATCAATGGGAAAAAATTTTATCTGCTTAATCTTCCCTATTTTCTTGCCAGCAAAATAAAAGATCATTTAAAAGGTTTTATAAGATTATCAACAGGTTAAAGTAAGCTATAAAACCCCGCGTCCACCTCTCGCGTCCCTGTTTTTTCCTACCTTTGCCTCTCCAACCAACACTCACATGTCCATCAAAGTTTCCTCCATTACCAAGGTTTACGGCACACAAAAAGCGCTTGACGCCATTTCAATCGAGGTAAAACCTGGCGAAATTACAGGTTTGCTGGGACCCAATGGCGCAGGGAAAAGCACTCTGATGAAGATACTCACCTGCTTTATTCCGCCAACATCCGGCGGCGCAACAGTTTGTGGGTTCGACGTACAGGAACAATCAATTGAAGTTCGGAAGAAAGTTGGATACCTGCCGGAAAACAACCCTTTGTATCTTGATCTTTACGTTCGGGAATTTCTTGCATTTATTGCCGGAACACACCGGATGAAGGGTAACATTGCATCACGGGTTTCGGAAATGATAGAATTGACAGGACTTGCTGCCGAGCAGCATAAAAAAATCGGGGCGCTATCAAAGGGTTTTCGCCAGCGCGTCGGACTGGCACAGGCGCTGATTCACGATCCAGAGGCGCTTATCCT
>JAPLDO010000072.1 GCA_026391715.1 Bacteroidota bacterium | reverse complement strand
TTCCTTCAATCTTACCTTTAACAATTCCTTTAACAATTCCTTCTTCGCGCCCTTCTTCTTTCGCAGTGTTTATGGCATCCCGGTCTCTCGCGGTGTTGATTAAATATTTGTCATAGACTTTTCGTTCCTGCTCGCTCATGTTTATTTCCGCAAGTTTTTTTTCGGCTTTATCTATATTTTTCGACTTTGAACCTTCGGCAACTTCGTTGTTTTTGAAAATGTAAATCCATTCGTCAATTTTTCTTTGTATGATATTCTTGTAACGCTCAACGGTAATCAGGTAATATTCGGGAAAGATGTTTTTTTCCACAAATTTGTATCTGGGCTCGATACTGCCCAGTAATTCAACCCGTTTCTTTACAATAAGTTTACTGTGGGTATTGATTCCGAAAAAATCATTGGTTCCATAATAAATATAGTCATCGCCGAAACCAAGGTTAAAATACATTATGCTGATAGAAATCACCTTGCTGATATTGCGGAAATCATCCCCGAGCTTTTGATGCTCAACAATAATCTTTGAAGAGCTGTATAATAAACTTTCGAGATAGTCGGTTTCCCTGGTATTTTGAATCTCGATATATATTTTCCGGTTTTCTGAATCCTGGACCAACAGGTCAACGCGGTTATATTTATCGTCCTCTCCTCCCTGATTAGTTTCACTTTCAATGATGTTCAGTATTTTGATATTATCATCTTCAAGCAAAGCGCCTAAAAAACCTTCCAGTACATCGAAATTGGCTTTGTCGCAAAGTATCGTTTTCATAGCCCAATCAAAACGGATTAACCTATTTTTGCTCATATTCCGAAGAATTTATTGATGCAAATTTACAGCTTATTGACGAGTGAGTAGAATTAAAACTTCTTTCCTCTCCTGGTGTTTTTTATAATCGCGAAAACGCGAAGGCGATATTTAATATATTTGCGCCTTCGCGTTTTTATTGTAAAATTGTGTTTATGAATTTACGCCGCTGGCTCAAACATAGAAAACGAATTCCGAAACCGGTTGAAGGTCCGCTTTCATCGCGCGGGCTTATTGAACTTAGCCTGTATTCAACCTTCAATTTCGTTTTTGCCGCGCTGCTGATTCAGTTTTTGCTTACTCTTGAAACGGCAATCCTTTTGAAAATTTTTTCCATTAATTTTCAATATCGGCCGTTTACTATCATCTTCGCATGGCAGAGTAGTTTTAAATGGACTGAAAATCAGATTTATCTTGTCTATGGTTCTGGTCCGCTGATTTTGTCGGCAATTGGTTTTTCATTGCTGCTTTCGCTTAAGAAACTCAGAATGGTTAGTTGGAAAACCAGGCTATTTCTAACCTGGATAGCTTTTATGCTGGTTAATTCCCTTCCATGCAGCATTATTGCCGGGGTTTTGTTTTTCGAGTGTTTCGGTATTGCTTTTCATTGGTTGATAGATAGTTATATTTTAAGAGGAATCATTGCCATTATTGTTCTGATAATCATGGTTTTTTTCAGTAATTTCTGGAAGCGGCTGTTTTTAAAAGCCTCCTATACTTCTGCTTTTATTAATAATGGCAACAACCAGCGAATTTTCCTGAACAACGCATATCTCAAGCCCTGGTTTTATGGCTTTTTAATTCTTTTACTTTTTAATACGCCGTTCAATAATTTATATTGGCCCGCGTATTTGCTGAGTCTCGGTTATCTAACGATATCTTTGTTGGATAACGCCATAATGCACTTTAGTCTTCAAATCAGGAAATCGGATAAACGAATATTCTCCAACCGCTCTCAGTTGGTCTATTTTGTTATTGCGCTCATGCTAATTTGGCTGGCTGGACGCTTCAGGATTAATTTGTGAAGGAGCAGGGGGGGCGAATTTTTAGATCAGTGTTTTGGGAATTGGTAAAAGTGACCTTTCTTACAATATCTGCCATAGTTTTTAAATAATTAGCGCCAAATTAGTTTCCGGCAAGGTCGTGAAATCTGAAACTTATGCCATGAAATCTGAAATTGGATTAATGTTCGTACCTTGCAGTTATTGATGCGAACTATAAATCCGAATTATGACCGACAGAGTTATAAGACATTTGATAGAAATAAAGTCATTCTGCCGATGCATAGTCAATTATTTTTTACATCAGTTCCGCATGCCGCGAGTTGGCGAGGAGGTTGGAAAACCGGAAGGATTGATGACCCGCGAAGGCGTTGAAAAAGATTTGGAAATAACTTTCAGAAGTTATTAACATTCCGCTGTTATTAACTATTTGTTATTCATCGGCGAAATTGGCGGTAATTGATGTATATTAGTCCCGAAAAACAAATATGACTCATCTGGTTATGGAATAAACTCAAGGAACTCTATGAAAAATGATCTGATTCAAAACAGAATGAACCTGTCAAATCACAGGAACCATGTACCGGCGGCAAAATTATTGTCGGGTTCGGTTGTTAATAAATACCCCGTGGTACTCGATGGCGGAAAAACCATTATTTTCATTGATGATAAAAATCTCGAATCCGAAACTCGATACCGTTATGAACTCCGGCGAAAATAACGCGCCAGGTTTGCAATTCATCAAATTGTATTTATGAAGGATTATAAAAAATATTACAGCATTGCTGCGCCGCCGTCCGATGTATGGATTGCTCTTACAAATCCGGTTACCATCCAGCTTTGGACAGGCGAACCCGCCATTATGTCAACCGAACCTGGCAGCGAATTTTCTTTGTGGGATGGCAGCATCTGTGGGAAAAATCTTTCCTTTGAAGAGAATAAAAAGATTGTTCAGGAATGGTATTTCGGAGAGCGGGAGGAAGCGTCAATAGTTACGATCATCCTTCATCCACGAGGAGATGGCGTTTCGGTAGAATTGATCCACACCAATATTCCTGATGACGAATACCTTGATTTTGCCGACGGCTGGGATCATAGCTATTTTGGCGCGTTAAAAGAGTTCTACCGCGAATAGGTTCCTAATCTTCATCCTGCTTTCCATGCCTGCCCGAAACCGGCTGCCAGCGCCATAAGGTTGTATCTGCCACTGATTCAATTTTATTTTCCATGTCGTCGGGCAGGCGACAGAAAAAGTTAAATCCGGTTAAAACTTCCACACTGTCAATCGTTACAGTATAACTCTGTATTCTTTTATCCGATTTATCATTTGGAATAACGAAACCGATTCCCTTTGGAACATCTCCGTGAAAATCGAGAATGACCTTGTAAAACAATTGCGGCACACTAACCTTGTTGATTCCAATCGAGGTCAAACCTGAAGTTAAAACGCCGCCGGTTACAATAAATAGAGCGCTATCGTCAATCGCCCACTGCCTAACCTGAGCTTCAAGTTCCTTCCAGATTCCGCGATTAAAGCCGGGTTTTTGCGGCGACATATTTGAAAGGAAAAATGACTCCTGCATCGTTACCGTTGAATAGCACATATCTGCCGATGGCGCCAGATGCCCCTTGTCGTAACCGGAATTTTTATAATCGTTATTTGAAGCAGAACCTGTCAATACTTCGGGGTCGGGTATAAACCGGTTATTGCGTTTCACCGCCGGACGGGTCTCCTCTGCGGTAAGTTTGTATGCAACCCATCTGGCTTGTTTATGCTCTCTGTTGTAAGATAAGGTATATCCGGTGTGCCTGATTATTTCGTCGCCATCCGCAGAACAAGGCAATTCAAGGTCTTTGAAGTCAGGATTTACTCTTTTATATGAAGGAATTGTTGATTGTACTCCAAAATATGAACTTCGTTTCAGGTTAGTCCCATCGGGCGTTTTTGTTCCTTCCTGAGCAGAAAGCCTGGATATAACGCCTGAAAAAACAATCAGGAGTATTACGATTGACCGGAAAGCAAAGGTTTTATTAATCATTTCCTGCAAGGATTATATTTCGTCATCAAAATCGGCGGTAACGGGAGTAACCGGGGCTAAAATATCATTCAATGACGTCATATTTTGATTTGAAACCTCTTCAAAGTCTGCTTCCCAGGGTGTTACCGGAGCAAGTATCCCGATATTAATCTCAGTATCGGGAGCGCCATCGTTATCCATGGCAACTTTCGGAGTTGCTGATGCAAAAATCGTATTTATCTGGAAACCAAGTACTGCTAGGAGTATTAGAATGATTTTCGTTTTATTTATTGTTTTCATCGTTTTCATTTTTAAATTACTTATTCTGTTTTGTGACCATGAGACGGTTCTTAGTTTGGAATGTTACAGTTTCACGATCCGTTAACAATTATTTAACAATTAACAGATTATTAATTAATTGAGCTGCAAAATTATCCAAAAGACAGGAACCGTTTTAAGGTTAATCGTTCAATCAATGGTAACACCCGACGAAAAGGGTTATTTCATCGTTTTCAGACACTGACGGGAATGATTTAATAAGCCTTGAAAGCAAAAATTTGGAATTTGAGTCCTGGAATTTGGGGACTGAAACCTTGAACCTTGAACCTTGAACCTTGAACCGTTTATTTACCAGCGATATCATAAGCCATCAAAGCCTTCCCGTGGCGAATGTACAATATCCCATTATTGATTACAGGGTGAGCAAAATGTTCCTTGGCGCCCATTGTTATTTTGAATTTACTGATTAGTTTCATGCCGGGAGTACTTTGTCGTATCAGGTTCACCTCTCCGCGCTGGTTATAATAATAGAGCATTTTTCCATCAGAAATCAGGGCGCCGATTCCGCATTTCAGGGTATCGGTAATTTCGCCGGTGGCGATGTTCAGGCTGAAGAACGATTTTTTAGTGTCGCTTCCGCTGTAAATAAGGTTTCCCATCTTAATAAATCCTCCCATGTAATTATCAATAGCTTTGTTTCGCCAAGCCTCGCTGATGCCGCTTCCGTCAAATGACAGGTTCAACTTTACTGCGCCGTTGCCATCGCCGGCAATATAATAAAGCGCGCCGTTGTCGTACCAAACCGTATTGCTGTGGGTGTCGCCATTGCCGGGTTTACGTTCAGGTATTGGAATGTTATCCTGCTGATGTGTCCAGAGCAGTTTTCCGGTTTTTGTATCAATGCCCATCAGGGAATAGGCAGTGAATGTAACGAGAACGGAACGTGTCATAAGTTTGATTACCAGCGGGGAATTATACGCAGGTCGTTCGCCATTGCCATTGCAAATCCACACAATTTTTCCGGTGAAGCGATTAAGCGCAACAACGTTGGTATCTTTTCCGCCCGGCGTAAAAAAGATAAGGTCGCCATCTATTGCGGGCGATTCGGAATGACCGAAGAGTGGCAGGACGTTATGGAAACCGGCGTTTCCTTCAACGCGCCATTTTTCGGCGAGAGTTGTCAGATCAAGGCAAACCAGCGACCCCATCCCTGTGCTGAGATAGATCAACCCGTCGGCGATGGTTGGCGCCATTCTCGAACCGGCATAGTTAATAACCCACTCTTTTCCGAATGGCGCCTTTCGGATCAGTTTTCCGCTGAGATCAAAAACAAAAAGGTAT
Source organism: Bacteroidota bacterium (assembly GCA_026391715.1). Taxonomy (GTDB): domain Bacteria; phylum Bacteroidota; class Bacteroidia; order Bacteroidales; family FEN-979; genus CAIVAT01. The sequence continues at coordinate 57,608 of JAPLDO010000072.1, read as the reverse complement.
GCCGCAGAATCAAGAGCGCCACAGATATAAAGTTTCCCGTCGAGAAATACCGGAGAGCCGTAGCCGTCGCCAACCTCTTCTGTTGACCAGAGAAGTTTCGGACCGCCTTCGGGCCATACAGCAATGGCTGATGTTTCGGGATAAATACCGCGCCGGTCGTCGCCGCGCCATTGAGCCTGTGTTTGTGAAAATATCTGCGCTGAAATGGCTATTGTAAAAGCCAGAATAATGCAACATCTGATGCAGGTTGTTTGAGTAGTCATAATTGGAAGTTTGTGACAAAGGTATAAGAGTTTCACTCGTTTTTTTTCTTTGCTCCTTTTCTTTTTATATGGAGTAAAAATGATTTCGTAATTCAACGGCGACCTGTGTAAGCCGTGAACAGATCATTTGATCAGATTCCTGTAATGATAATACCTACTCACAACATCATCCACAAATCCTTCGGTCTTGTAATCTATGGGGTATATTTCGGCAGAATCTGGTTTGCCCACCGGATCTTTTTTTGAGCGGTGAAGCAGGTAGTAATCAACATGCCGGTTCCATAAATTTTTATTGCGACCATATTTTTCAGCTTTTTGCCGCGCAGCAAGTACCCTGCCGATGCCTACATTGTAAGTGGCAAGAACAAAATAAACCCGTTCTACGGGATTGGTGATCTCTTCGGGAAGTAGTTTGTCAATAAACCGGAGGTATTTAACTCCGCCAGCGATCTGTTTCGCAGGGGTTGCAACGCTGTCAATGCCAAATTTTACCGCTGTTTCGGGCAGCAACTGCATCAATCCGCTGGCTCTTTGCGCCGATACAAGCCCGGTTTGAAAGTTTGATTCCTGATAAATCAGCGAAGCAACCAGCCGCCAGTCCCACATAATTAGTTTGCTGTGGATTCTGATAGCTTCATCAAAGGGTGAAAGTTTATTTCCATTCACCGAAAAATAATCGCTTCTGAAATATCCATTGATACGGTTATTCTGGAAATACGAAAGGTAGGTGTGCTTGAGATCGCCCGATTTCTTTTCCTCCTTTAACCACTCATTAACTTTTTTGCGCAGCGAATCGGAGTGAAGTCCGATCCCCCAGCTATATTTAAACATTGGAAAAGCCAGTACCGATATGTCGAGGTTAGGATAGTTGCGGTGATAAACCATTGCAACATTCTCCTGGATTAAAGCAAAGCGGATTCTGCCCGATGAAACCTGCATGATCAGCTCATCCTCGCTAATGTCGGCAACCTCTTTCAGAATCGCCTTTTTGCCGGTCTTTTTCAGGAAGGAGTGGTACAACGACGTCATAAAAGGATTTGCCCGTAAGTAAACTGTATCAGGTGGAAAATCCTTCAGAATTTTAACTGCCGCTGAATTACTATTCCCTGATTCCTTTCCTTTTCTCTGAACTAAAACAAGCCGTGTCTCGCCAATGGGATCGGAAAATCTGACCAGTTTTTTCCCTTCACTCGTCAGCGGCAGATTAAGAGCGATGATGTCGGCGGCATTGTATTCCAGAAGGTAGTTTAACCTCGACAAGTCGTTGCTCGCAATAATTTTCACGGGGACGCCGAGGAATTTGCCGAACGATTGGATCAAATCGAGCTGATATCCCATAGGCGCGCCGCGACTGATAAAATAGTTGAGTGTGTTTTTGTCGGTAAGAGCAATCAGATAGCCCCGTTCCCGAATCCGCCGCAAGGCGTCCTTTTTGGCTTCCTCTTTGTGGTAGAGATTCCAGGTAGTCACGAACGCAATGGCGACAACCGCCAAACCCAGAAGTATTGCCCTGACGATGATGAATTTTCGCGATTTCTTATTCAATATATTGATTTAAGAGACTTTCCTGTACCTCCATATCGCCAGGCTCAAAACGCATACAGCGTAAACCACGAGTGCGAAAAAATGATGGCTGATGTCGGCAAACGTTGAACCTTTCAACAGTACCATACGCATAATCCTGATAAAATACATCAACGGATTAAGCCGGTCGAGGTTTTGAGCCCATTGCGGCATACTTTCAATGGAGGTGAACAAACCGCTCATCAAAATAAAAACCACCATGAAAAAGAACGAAACGAGCATGGATTGCTGTTGCGTATTTGTAATTGTAGAAATCAGCAGCCCAAACGCCAAAATTACAAAAAGATAGACCGCCGCCGACATGAACACCAATCCCAGGTTTCCTTCCATAGGAATATTAAACAATAACTTTCCAACAGCCAGTCCAAACGCCAGTTCGAAAAGCCCGATAATCCAGAATGGTATCAGCTTTCCCGCAATGAACTGGATTTTATTAATGGGCGTTACATTGATCTGTTCTATAGTGCCGATCTCCTTTTCCCTCACGATATTCATACCCGAAAGCAGCAAACCGATTATAGTGATCAGCAGTACAAGAATTCCCGGAACCATGTAGGTCTTATAGTTCAGTTTGGGATTATACCAGTAACTATAGTCGGCGCTGATGCTCTTTATCCCGATCATCATCGCCGGACTGAAGTTTTCCGCCACTATTTCCCGGTTATAGTCAACCAGAATCATAGTTGAATAGGCATTGATCAAACCTGCCGACTGACCGTTGATTGCATTAATCACAAACTGCGCCTTTGCTTTTCCGTCCTTAAGAGCCTGTTTCTCAAAGCCGGCTGGTATCTGAATAATCATATCCACATCACCCTTCTTCATCTCATCTTCTGCCGCCTTATACGAAAATGAACTGCTATGGATTTGGTAAAAGGGGGAGCCGCTGTATTTGCTGATTAGTTTCCGCGATGAACCTGAAAGATCAAGATCAACAACGCAAACACGGATATGCTTCATTTCATAAGTAGCCGCGTTAACAAGAATAATGAGTTGCATGATGGGAACAACGAAAATGATTGGCAACATCGCCTTGTTGCGAAAAACCTGTAGAAATTCTTTCTGAATTATATATAGAATTGTCCTCATCAGGCAAGGCGTATATTGAATTTTTTAATGCTCAGCGCAAGGAAAAAGATGTAGAGTAAACTTTCAAGCAACAGCAGGGTAACGCTTCCGCGGATGGGAACGCCGAAAACAGCGTTGCCAAGTCCGAGGATAATGCAGGCGTCAATAAATGCAAGGAATACATAAGGAAAAACCTTTCCGATGATGATCTGCGCAGGGCGTAATGGAGAGACAAGCAGCAGCTCCATGGTGCCGAGTTCTTTTTCGCGTGTTATGGAGAGAGAGGTCATCAGCGCAGAGATAAGCATCAGCAGCATTGCCATCAAACCCGGAACGAACATAAAAACGCCTTTCAGCTCGCCATTGTACATCATGCGAACTTCGGGGATGATTTGTGCCGGAACTTTTTCGGAGTTCATCGAGGCGATGTAGTTACTGATAATCCCTGTTGTGTAGTTGACCAGCATATTTGCCGTGTTCGGATCGGAAGCGTCTGCAATTATCTGGATACGCGCTTTGCCGTTTTTTTCGAGTTTTCCGGCAAAATCGGGTTCATAAATGAGCGCCAGTTTCACCTCTCCCCGCCGGAAAGCAGGTTCAATTTCGGCAACCGAATTAAGGTTCTGTTCGAGCATGAAGTAACCCGATGAAAGGATTTTCTCACTTAGCTTTCGTGTCACAACATCTTTCGAGGGGTCGTAAATAGCGATCTTAGCGTCCTTTATCTCGTTGGTAAGCACATACCCGAACAACAACAGTTGAACAGCCGGCAGTCCGAACAGAATCATCAGTGTGCGAAAATCCCTGAAAATGTGATAAATCTCTTTGATTACGAATCCCCTGAATCGTTTCATGAAATTTCTTTGTTTGTTGCCCGGAACCAGAAAAACCGTGACGCCGATATCAGTAAAGGCACACCCATAGCAATATAGAAATTGTAAAGCCAGTCTTTGTTTACCATGTCAATTGTGCGAAGCATTATACCTCCCGATATCATTATCGCCATCATCAGGTAGCCCCGGATGTTGAAAAAGGAAAAGGCGCAAGGGTAGGGGATGTTGAGTCCGCGAATGCGCTTGATGTGCTTACGTGAGATTTTTGCAAACAGCAGGACATAGAAAATTACGCCAAAGACAAGTCCGGCGGCTATGCGCAACGCAGGTAAGCTGCTGAATCGTAGCACATACGAAAGTCCGCGTCCGGTGAGGATTCCGCCAGCGGTTGTCCATGCCAGCCCGGCGATGAACAGCAGGTTTCGTTTGCTTACAGATGGTTTGAAACGCGCCAGCATTCCACGCCCCTTATTTTCCCCTTTTCCTTTTTGGAGTATGTTTTCTCCCCTCCCTTTTTGGGGAGGGGTCAGGGGGTGGGGTCTCGCAAGTTTAATAAACACCTCATTCATCGTCTCCACCCCAAACTGCCGTTTTAAATTGTCAGGTGTATCGAGCGCGGCGATCCGCCCGTCAACCATGATTGACACGCGATCGCAATACTCGGCTTCATCCATATAATGGGTTGTAACAAATACAGTGATTCCGTTGTGCGCCGCTTCGTATATCATATCCCAGAATTGCCGTCGGGTAATTGGATCCACCCCGCCGGTAGGTTCATCGAGAAAAACAATTTTAGGGTTGTGAAGGATTGCCACCGAAAATGCCAGTTTTTGTTTCCAGCCAAGCGGAATATCGCGAATTAGCTTGTCGCGGGCATTTTCAAATCCCAGTTGATTCATCAGTCCGGCAGCGCGCGTTTCAATCTCCTTTTTTCTTAAACCGTAGATTCCGCCATAGAAACGGATGTTTTCGAACACCGTAAGATCGTCATAAAGGGAGAACTTCTGGCTCATATAGCCGATGTTTCTTTTTACCTGCTCACGCTGGGTATAAATATCGAATCCGGCTACCGAAAGTTCCCCCGACGTGGGAAAAGAGAGTCCGCAAAGAATTTTAATTGCTGTTGTTTTTCCCGCGCCATTTGCCCCGAGGAAACCAAAAATCTCCCCACGTTTTACCTCAAAGGTCAGGCGATCGTTCGCCACAAATGAACCGAATTTCTTCACAAGATCTTTGACAACAATAATATTTTCAACTTCTTTCTTCATCCTGTCAACTATTTAAAACTCCACTCCTTTTTTGGGGAGGGGTCGCAGTCTGCATCAACTCCATAAAGCAATCCTCAATATTCGCTTTGATCTCGCTAATATTAATTTCCGCATAATTGAGACTTGCGAGGTAATCATACAAATTCAGGCTATCCACATTCCGACCTTTGTAAGCAAGGTGCGCCGATTGCCCGAAAGCATAAACGCTGTGAACTCCGGGATAAGTTCTTAGATCGGCGAGCAGACGGTAAATATCGCCCGTCCTTACCGAAAGTAGCGACAAAGGATAATTGCTGATGACTTCCTGCGGGGCGCTTATGGTCATGATTCGTCCCCCCTGCATAAGCGCAACGCGATCGCACTGGCTGGCTTCATCCATGTATGGAGTAGAAACAAGGATGGTGATTCCGGCAGTTTTAAGTCGTTTAAGCATTTCCCAGAATTCCTGGCGCGAAACGGCGTCAACGCCTGTGGTAGGCTCATCAAGAAACAGAACCTCCGGCTTGTGGATCATGGCGCAGCACAAAGCGAGCTTCTGTTTCATCCCGCCCGACAATTTACCGGCTTTACGCGTTTTGAAGGGTTCAATCTGGCTGTAAATATCTTTGATGAGATCGTAATTTTCCTCAATTGTAGTTCCAAAGATTGTTGCAAAAAAGCTCAGGTTTTCTTCAACTGTGAGATCCTGGTACAGCGAAAACCGTCCTGGCATGTAACCGCTGATGTTCCTGATTTTCTTATAGTCTCTGATCACGTCGAACCCTTCAACGGTTCCACTGCCACTGTCGGGTAGAAGGAGCGTTGTAAGAAACCTGAAAAGACTGGTTTTGCCTGCTCCGTCGGGACCGATAAATCCGAAAAGACTACCCTTCTTCACCTCAAATGAGATGTTATTGAGCGCTATGGTTTCGCCGAATCGCCTGGTTAGATTATTTACAACGACGGAATTGGATACCATGCCTATTTCTGAGGAGGAGTGGTTTTTGTCCAGAAGGTATTTCTTCCAAGAATCGAAACGCCTATAAACCCGCGAACTTTAAGTTTGTTTGGCGCTTCAAAGCGAATATAACATTTGTAAGTCTTGCCGTTCTTAGGATCGTAAATGGTTCCGCCCGACCATTCCTCCTTGCCGTCGAAGGTGAAATTTTTCATATTTACCATACCAACCAGCGGATCGGATTTTAATTTCGCCTCAGGATTTTCAATATCGGTGCGGGGCTTGCCGGTAACTTTGTCGTTAGGTTCCTTCAACCATACCACCTTCCCGAAATATTTATCTTTTTCCTTGAAAAGTTCAATCTTTCCGGTTGCTTCCTGATTCAGCCAGGTTCCAATGATATCGTCGGCTTTGTGAGTTTGTGCCATTGTTGAAAAACCCGACCAAACGGCGAGTAAAATAATAGTTAATAAAGTTGTTGCGCGCTTTTTCATGTTGGTTGTTTTGGTTATTTGGATATTAGTTTTATTTCACCCGGCATCCCGATCTTCAGGCTGCCATTGTTTTTTACACGAACTTTTACTGCGTAAACAAGGTTAACCCGCTCCTCCTTGGTCTGGATGGTTTTGGGCGTAAATTCAGCGGTTTGCGATATCCAACTCACAATGCCTGTCGTTTTCGAATTAGTCTTTTCATCATTATCGTACCGAACCTCTGTGGTTTGCCCGATCCGGATGTGCGGCAGTTGCGCTCCGCTAACATATACGCGGAGTTCCATAACGTTAAGGTTGGCGATCCTGTAAAGGGGTTTGCCAAAGGTAGTCACTTCATTATTCTCGGCAAATTTTGTAATTACCGTGCCTTTTACCCGATTGATAATATAAGCGTTTCGGATTGATTCGGTAATTTGGGCGATCTGCTGTTGGGCGCTTCCTACCTGGTCGTCAATTCCATTGAATTGCGTTTTTATTGATGCTATCTGTTTCTCAATAAGGTTAAGGCTCGAATTGATATCGTCAAGCTGTTTTCGTGTGGCGGCGCCATCTTTCATCAGGTTCGTGACCCGGGTTTTCTCGATAAGGATATTTTCCCTGTTTTGCTCCTGAACGGCGATCTGGGCAGCAAGATCCTCTTTGCGCGAGCCGGTGGCGTTTTTCTGGTCCGACACCTGCAGCTTTTTCAGATGAAGGTCGACGGTGTCAACAAAACCAACTATTTGCCCTGAATCGAGAAGCTGTCCTTCTTCAATGTCAAGTTGCATAATCCTGCCATTCGCCAGCGAAGAAACAGTAACCTCAGTGGCTTCAAAAGAGCCATAAGCATCGGGCTGATCCTTGTCTGTGGTGCATGAGGCGCCCAGAATTGCCAGGGCGGAGAAAACTGTAAAAAACTGATATTTCATAGTTGGTCAGAATTTCGACAAATTATGTTCATAACTGAAAACTTCCGCCAGACTGAAGTCTCATTAAATCCTTTTCAAGAATCCTGTCATCCCTTTGGGATTCTGTTGCAAAATCAATCTTTTCAATCTACAATCCTGTCACCCCCTTCGGGATTTGGCAACCAATCAACATTTTATTAATCGAATTTTTGCAAACCCCAAAGAGGTGATATTATTCTTCATAATACCTGCTTGCAAATTTATTGGCAACTTGTCCTAAGCAGATATACTGTGTAAAAATTAAAATGGCATAGAAGAAATTCGCAATTATCAATTGATCATCTCAAATCCTGTATAAGGCACAAGCGCTTCCGGAATCCGGATACCTTCGGGAGTTTGATTGTTTTCGAGTAAAGCCGCCACAATTCGCGGAAGAGCCAGCGCGCTGCCGTTCAGGGTATGTGCAAGTACAATTTTTCCCGACTCGTCTTTAAACCGTACTTTCAGTCTGTTCGATTGGAAAGTCTCAAAATTGCTGACAGAACTTACTTCAAGCCACCGGCTCTGTCCACACGACCACACTTCCATATCATAAGTTAAGGCAGAAGTAAAACTCATATCGCCGCCACAAAGTTTCAATACTCTGAAGGGAAGTTGGAGTTTTCGCAGCAGTCCGGTAACATACTCTTTCATCTCCTCAAGTATTGTGTATGATTTATCGGGATGAGCAATCTGAACGATTTCCACCTTGTCGAACTGGTGCAAACGATTCAGTCCGCGAACATCCTTACCGTAAGAACCTGCTTCGCGGCGGAAACATGCCGAATAGGCAACATTTTTCATTGGCAGATCCTGGATTTTGAGAATGACGTCGCGGTAAATATTGGTCACCGGCACTTCTGCTGTTGGAATCAGATAAAGATCGTCCAGACCGGCATAGTACATCTGGGAATCTTTATCAGGCAATTGCCCTGTTGCATAAGCTGATGCAGCATTGACCATATATGGCGGCTGTACTTCGAGATAACCTGCTTTCATTGCCTCGTCGAGGAAGAAATTGATAAGAGCGCGCTGTAACCGCGCCCCTTTTCCTTTATAAACCGGAAATCCGGCGCCCGTAATCTTGTTTCCTGTAATAAAATCAATGATATCATACTTTGTGGTCAAATCCCAGTGTGGAACCGCCGCCGAAGAAGCGGGAACGATCACGCCCTCCTGCATCACCACCAGATTGTCCTCCGGCGTTTTCCCGCGAGGCACAGAAGCGTGCGGGAGATTTGGTGCCCGAACCAGCATGTCATCCAACTCTTTTTTTATATTTTCGAGCGCGACGTCAAATTCTTTACCGAGGATTTTCAATTCTCCTGTTTTTTCTTTTAGCCGGTTTGCCTCTGCGTCATTTCCTGATTTAACAAGCGCGCCGATCTCTTTTGCCAGTATCTTACTCTGAGCCTGAGTATCATCAAGGTTTTTCTGTGTTTCCCGGCGTTGGTTATCGAGTTCGACAATCCGGGTGATGATTTCTTTTGCATTAAAATTTTTAATTGCAAGACGATCAATTACCTCTTGTGTATTTTCGCGGATAAAATTCAGAGAGAGCATAAAAACGATTGTTTAAAAAACAAAAATAGAGAAAAACTTCAATTCAATTTCGGAGGAAAAAAAGAAACCGGCACGGATCAACCCATGCCGGTTTGTATAAGATAATGCAATAGCGTCAAACACGCAATGCAATACTTTAGTTTACAGTTTCTTCCATCGGTACGATGGAAACAAAAGAACGGTCGCTCCTTTTCTTTTTAAATTCTACAACCCCGTCAATAAGTGCGAAGAGTGTGTGATCTTTGCCAATTCCCACATTCAACCCCGGATTGTGTACCGTACCACGCTGACGAAGGATGATGTTGCCGGATCTGGCAAACTGCCCGCCATAAATTTTTACGCCTAAACGTTTGCTATGCGATTCGCGACCATTGCTTGAGCTTCCAGCCCCTTTCTTGTGTGCCATAATATCCTGATTAATTAAAAATTAAAAAATCCAAAATAATTTATTCTTCAACTTTCGCAGCCTCTTCAACAACCTGATTTGCATCGGGGGCGCCAATGTATGAGATGTTTTCAATAAGCACCTTGCTGAAATCCTGACGGTGTCCTGATTCCTTCTGGTATCCTTTGCGGCGTTTCTTTTTAAACACCACAACTTTATCGCCGCGAACATGGTCAATAATAGAGCCGCTGATAACGCTGCCCTCAACCAGTGGTTTGCCTACGCTTACCTCGCCATCGTTATCCAACAGCAGAACTTTATCAAAATTAATTTTTGTTCCCGGATCACCTTCGAGCCGGTGAACGAAAATTTCATCTTTGTTTTCTACCTTGAACTGTTGACCAGCTATTTCAACGATTGCGTACATATTATAAGAGATTGATGTTCGTAAATTTGGGAGTGCAAAGTTATAAATATTTTCCGACCTTCAAACCAAAGGCTTAAAAAAAAGCAGTTTTTGTGTAAATTTGTAACAAATTATGTAGGATAACAGTAGAACCCATCGAATGATATTACCTCAGAAAATAAACAGAAGAAACTTTTTCTTCCCGATAATGCGAGGCGCTTTACTGGTATGGCTCATATCGTTAGTATTTCTATTTAGCGGGTCGCTTGTTTCAGGGGCGCCTGCGTTGCTTATGGGCGTGGTTTCCAATTCAACCAATGGACTTCCTGTCGTTGGCGCAAAAATTTCGGTTAATGGTCAGGTTGTATGGTCAACAGGCGGAGGCGTATATTCCTTGTCGGTTACTACTGCCGGAACTTTTCCTGTTACCTGCAACAAAGTCGGTTTTCAGACTTTTACCTCGGCTCCCGTTTCCTTTCAACCGGGAATTACTTCTGTCATAAATATTGGATTGCTTGAAAACTTAAACCCGCCCGCGGCGGCTCAGGCAATTTTTGATTCTGCAACTCAACTGGTTTCAGTGTCATGGTCTCCGCCTGCCGGCGATTATGAACTTCTCTATGACGATGGGATACAGGATAACTTTACAGTATGGTCGTTCCAGGGAAATATGAATGCCGTTAAGTTTACGCCAACGGGTTATCCTGTGAAGATTACCGGTGGATTAATTAATATAGGCGCTCAGGCTAATTATCCACCGGGAAGCAATCCTCTCGTTACTTTTCAGATTCAGATTTTTGACGCTGCCGGCGCCGGCGGAACTCCGGGCAACAGCCTGGCAGGACCATTTAACGTTATCCCGACAGCTTTTGGCTGGGTGGAATTTAATTTTCCCGATACGGTTTCACTCAACAGCGGTTCCTTTTATATCGTAATGATTCAGGGAGGAAACGCTCCCAATGCCGCCGGAATTGCAATTGATGAAACTTCCGCTCAATTCCGAAGTTTTTCCCGGTTTGTTACAGGCGGAAGTCCCTGGTTCCCCGCCGGCGGAAATTTTATGATCCGAGCAAAATGTAACGGCTCCGGCGGACCGCAGACGCTCAGCGATGAACCATCCTCATGCGTGAATTATCAGGTTTTCAGGCTTCGTCAGGGTGAGGAACAAAATACCGCCCCCTGGTCGTTTATTGGATACTCAGTTCAACCCGAATCTGTTGATCCTAATTGGAACGTTTTACCATGCGGACCATATAGGTGGGGAATTCAAGCCGGTTATCCCGGAAACCGCTGGTCGGCAGTTGCATTTACCAATGTAATAGGTAAATGCTGGACAACGCCGGTAGCTTTCCAGTTGATCACAAGTTGCGCTCCGTCGAATCCTCAGGGAGCCTCTCTTCGTCTGGTAAACATGGCTTATCCCGATACCATATATCAATGGCTTGCCGATTCCATCGGAACCATTACATTCCCCGATGTTTGGAAAGGCACATATAAACTGACTGTAATCAGGTTTGGCTATGATACCATTATTCAAACAATTCCGGTAATCAATCCTGTTTCATGGAACATCAACCTGTTGCAGGTAAAAATGCCCCCCGAAAACCTTACCATTAACGATAGCAGCCTTATGGCAAGGTGGGATGTTCCACACTATGAAAAGCGCCTTTTTTCCGAAAACTGGAGTTCTGGCTCATTTTCATTAAACAATTGGACTACCGAGCCGGCTTTCACAAACTGGTCTGTTTCTGCCACCTTTGGCAATCCTGCGCCTTCCGCCACTTTCAGTTCGCTGCCTCCGCAAAATGGCTATTCACATTCTCTGATAAGCAAGACAATTCAAGGCGTTCGTTCCAGGTTGCTGAAACTCCGTTATGATGTTTTTCTCGATAATTTTGGCACAACTACGGTAAACCAAATGGCAGTTGAGATATGGAATGGAAACGTCTGGACAACCTTCAGGAACTATTCCAACAGTGAAGGAAATATTCCATGGACAAGTGATGATCTCGATATTTCAGCAGTAACCGGGATAGATTTTAAAATCCGGTTTCGCGCATCCGGCGGCGATTCCCGCGATATAAACCAATGGAACGTGGATAATATTTCAGTTATAGCTTCCGAGCCTGCTCAGCAACAGTCGAACTGTATCCTTGGGTACTATTTTTATCTCGGAAATGTCATCACCGGATATACCACAAAAAATGCTTTTCCTATTCCACCCGGACAGGTTCAGTTCGGACAAACTTACAATGCATGTGTGAGAGCCTTATATGGAAGCGGGTATTCTGATTTTTCCTGTACAACATTTACAGCCTGGTACCTCTGCCCTGTTAGAAATATTCAGGGAAACCCAATCGAAAGCGCTGCTTATGTTGTTTGGGAAAAACCCGCCATGATTAATGACACCCTGCTGGTTACTCCACCAGGTCTGGTAGGCTATAATATCTATCGCAATGACAGCTTAATTGCTCAGATCGGCGACCCGGATTCGCTGTTTTTTTATGATTACAACCTTGATCCGGGCGTATATCGCTACGGGATTTCGGCAAAATATGATCTTACATCTTATGGGTTGCCGGGTCTGATGGGGGAAAGTTTACCAGCCGGTCCATTGCATATCACAATTAACTGGGGCAGGCAGTTGCCATTTTTTGAACCGTGGGACGCCGCCTCTTTTAACTATAACGATTGGAGATTCAGCCCCAATCAGGGCAACTGGGTTATTGACATGAATGAAGGAATTCCTTCGCCGGCGGCTTGTTTCAGGTGGCAATCTCCATTGGTTAATTACAACGTCTCGCTCGAAAGTCCCGCTTTCAATGGACTGCCTTATACCTGCGCTGCCATCTGGCTTGATTTTGATCTTAAACTTACCGACCGCAATTCAACAGGAACCGAGAAAATGGTTGTAGAAGTATATTATGGGAATTTGTGGCATAAAAAAGCTGAGATCAAAAACCTCGGAAATATCTCGTGGACCGGTTATCATCTTGATATTAGTCCTGTACGAGGAAAGGGTTTCAGAATAAGATTCAGGGCAACCGGGATAAATTCCGCCGACATGGTTAACTGGCTGGTTGACAATATATCTGTGAATCCTGTTTGTTATCCGGCTGCCAACCTTGCCGGCGAACCTATTGGCGGGGTGGTTAAACTTACATGGAGTCCGCCGGTTTGTCATAGCGGAATCCTTTTAAAGGAGGGGTTTGAATCCAATATTTTTCCACCGGTTCAATGGACCGAAATCATTACCAATTCATCCACAAACTGGTCTCAGTTTCCAATTTATTCGCCAATTGGAGTTCATTCCGGCTATTTTTCCGCCGGGCTGAATTGGGATTATAACCATCAGGACGAGTGGCTCATTGCTGAAAATGTGTATGTGAGCGGGGATCTAACCTTCTGGAGTTATGCCTTTCAGGGATCATTGCACCTTGATCATTACTACGTTAAGGTTTCGACAGACGATGGCGCTAATTGGAATGTGGCGCTGGATCTTTCGGCGCTTCCGACTTATCCAGGAGCAAACGGAATCAATGACTGGCAAACCCCATATCATATTGATTTATCTGCCTATACCGGCGAAACCATTGATATTGCCTGGCATGCCGTTGATGGCGACGGAAATGGATTGTGGTATCCATGGGCTATTGATGATTGTTCCATTGGGATAGGAGATATGAGCTTTCCAGGCGCTTCGAAAAATTTATCCAGGATAAGGAAGGACCCCGGTTCACGTGAATTTATCGGATACGATATTTACCGGCAAACCAATATCCAGAATGATTTTACGCTGATAAATCCGACCCCGGTATCTGATACCATATATATTGATAGCGTATCGCAACCCGGACAATACAACTATTTTATTCAAAGCAGGTTTTCTGAATGTGAATATGCTTCAAATTCAGATACCATACTGATAGATGTGATAACAGGACTGAATATGCAGGAGTCCCCGAAAATTCTGGTTTTTCCAAATCCTGCCGATCATTTTATTACCATTAACAGCCCCGCTGAAATCATCAGAGTTGAATTGCATTGCATTGATGGCTCCGTAAAGGCAAAATGGGATGATGTAGGCAAAAACAGCTTAACAGTTGATGTCGGGAATGTTCCTTCAGGATTGTATCTCTTACGGATTTCGGTTAATCAGCAGCTCGCCGTTATTAAACTCTGCATTTCTCATTGATATTTTCATCGTATGAAAAAATAAAATCAGGATGCTTTTACCAATTCAGAAAATGCGCTTATCTTTGCATGTTTTAATATAAAAGGATTATTATTTCAAATAATTGAAAATCAGCACAAATAACAATTGTGATTTTTTTTATAAGTTTGAAGTTTTTGAAAATTGAAAGCCTATTTCATCATATATATCAATTAATTAATTGATCCCCTTATATTCTATTACTAATCACTAATTATTAACTAAAACCTTAAAATTATGAGAAATGTTACCAAAACGCTGAGAACACTGGCGCTGCTTGCAGTATCAATGTTCATCTTCGTTTCTTTTGGAATTGCACAGCAAACTATGCTGTTGACCGAAAGTTTCGAGGCGGGTAATGGCGCTACCCCTCCTTCGGGATGGGCGGTAGAACAGGTTACAGGGACGATCTTAGGGATCACCTTTGAAACCGCAAGCACTTATCCAACGGTTACAGCCGCTTATGATGGAACCAAGTTTGTCAAGTACAACTCGTTCAACATCAGCAGTGGCTCAAGCCGTTTGAAAAGAACAACAGCCATGTCCACCGTGAACAAATCCTTTGTTATGGTTGATTTTGCCTGGTTCGAAGACCCAGGTTATTCAACAAGCCTTGACAAGGTTGATGTACAATGGTCAATAAATGGTACTACATGGACAACGGCCGGATCTTTTAACCGCTACAATGCAGTAGCCGGTTGGAAAGTGAAGAACGTTATTCTGCCTTCGGGCGCCAGCGGACAAGCTACACTTTATGTTGCTTTCCTCTTTACATCGGCTTATGGAAATAACTGCGACATGGACCTCGTGCATGTAACAGCAGGCCCTGCCGCGCCACCTGCCTTTGTAACAATTGGAACAGGTACAACCGCAGTTGGTTGGCCTTATTACACCTTCTACATGGGATCAAGAACCCAGATGGTTTACACTGCAGCTCAACTTACCGCTGCCGGCGCTTCTGCAAGTAATTTCAGTAGCGTTGGTTTTGATATTGTTTCCGCCGCAGCCCAGTCCATGACAAATTTCACAATTAAGATGGGTCATACCACAAGCGCCACCCTCACAAGTTGGGTTACTGCCGGTATGAACACAGTATATCAGGTGAACTACGGAGTTCCCGGCACAGGCTGGAGAGACATTACTCTTACCACCCCATTTGCATGGGATGGAACCTCTAATGTGATCGTTGAAATTTGTTTCGGCGACAATGGTTCTTACACTTCAAATTCAACGGTAAATGGAACAGCCGCTACCGGAACCACCTGGCATTATCATGCTGATAATTATGCAGGTTGTCCAGGAACCATGGCAGGCGCCGTTCAGACTACTACCCCAAACATCCGTTTTGGCACCCCGCCTATTACTCCTGGCGCTTTAATGGGTTATGTAAAGGATTGTAACACAGGTGCGCCGATTGCAGGCGCCTTTGTTGTAGTAGGTTCAAAACGCGATACAACAAAAGCAAATGGTTTTTACATGCTTTATAATCTTCCTTCCGGCGCTGCTATTGTCAACTGCACTGCTACAGGTTACATTTCCACCACAGCAAATGCTACAATCGTAGCAGGTCAGGCAACATCTCTTGATTTATTACCTTGCCCAGGACCCAAAGTTGGCGGTATTGTCACTGACGCTTCAACAGGCGCTCCAATTGTGGGCGCTACCGTAACTGTTGGCGTTGGCGGACAGCCCATTACTATGTCCGTAGCAGGCGGTGTTTACCTTACTCCACTGCTTTCCTTGTCTGGACTTCAAACCGTTACAATTGGAAAAACAGGATATGATAATTTTACGGGAACTGTTACATTGGTTCCAAATACGACTGCTTCATTGGATGCAGCATTGTTACCTACTGCCGTTCCTCCGGGTCCATTCACAGCAGCTTTAAACGGACCTCCTGCCACAGCGGTTAACCTCAATTGGCTTGTTCCCCTGGGAATGTACCAACTCATTTATGATGATGGTATCCAGGATAATTTTGCTATCTGGGCAACTGCCAAAAACCTCAATGCACTGAAATTTACAGCGCTTGCTTACCCAATCAAACTTATGGGTGGAAAAGTTAACCTCGGCATTGCTGCAAACTACCCGTCGAATGCCCTGCCTCTTACAAAATTCGTTATGATGGCTTGTAAAGCCGATGGCGCCGGCGGCGTACCGGGAACAATTTTTGACAGCGTTGAAGTCACTCCTCTCGGATTTGGCTGGGCTGATTTCTCATTTGCCACCCCGATAACCATCAACTCCGGCGATTTCTACCTCGTTATGAAACAGGGTGGAACTCCGCCACATGCAGCAGGTCTGGGTGTTGATCTTACCAATATCTCCCTCCGCAGTTATTCAAAATTCGTTACCGGCGGCGGTCCCTGGGTACCAGCGGCAGGCACCTTTATGATGCGCGCTATTGTACAGGGTACCGGCGGTCCGATGCTGTTGGATAATTCAGGCGAAAAACAACTTATCACAGCTTCCGCAGTTGATGGCTTAATCTATGAATCGCCGGTTTCAACTGTAACAGGTTATGAAGCAGTTGCCAGCGCTGAACCATTCGAATGGTCAACCATGCAGAACACAAATTCCGCTCCGCAGTTTACAGTACCGGTTGCTGTTAACCAGCCATTAGTAGATGAAGGCATTGGTTCCAACATTGTTGGCTCTGTGATTCCTACCGACGCTCCGGGCGCTGTTCTTTATGACAATGGTCCTATGATCAACAGCACAGGAACAGGCTTTGGCGGCGCTGATGAAAGTATGCTCCAGGCTCCGCTGAACGGTTATGGAATGAGTTTTAACCATGCAGGCTTTTTACGCGTTGCTGATGATTTCACCGTAAGTGGAAATCCATGGAACGTATCTTCCATTGAATTTTATGGATACCAGACAGGCTCTACCACAACTTCAACATTTACTGCCGCTTACTGCCGTATTCTGAATGGTAACCCCAGTTTACCCGGATCAACCGTGGTTTGGGGCGATACATCAACCAACAGAATGTCGAGTACATCTTTCACCAACATTTACCGCGTAAGCGTTACGCTGAATAACCAGCGTCCGATTATGAAGATCGTTGTAAATACTTCTGGTCTCAGTCTTCCTGCCGGTAACTATTGGATTGAATTTGCAGCTTTGGGATCGCTTGCTTCAGGTCCATGGTGTCCTTACGTAACCATCAATAATACTCCTACAACGGGTAATGCTTTGGTTTATGGTGGAACAACAGCGGGCTATTCTGCAATCACAAGTGGCGCCACCACTCCTTACGCTCAGGGTATTCCGTTTAAAATCAACGGAACGCAGGCAACTTCCAGCACCATGTCATATCAGGTATGGCGTTTGAAACAGGGTCAGGAAGGAAACATGGGTCCGTGGATTTCCATTTATACCGGCAATATCAACTCTACTGTTGACAATAGCTGGGCTACCCTTGCATGCGCTCCATACCGCTGGGCTGTTAAAGCTATCTATTCGCCGCCGGGACAGCGCCCATCAGCGCCAACATTCTCCAATGTTATTGGTAAATGCTGGACTGCCAACGTGAATGTATGCGTTTCATTAACCTGCGCCGCCAATCCAAAAGCCGGTACGATGGTTAAACTGATCAACGCCGATTTTCCCGATAGCAGTTATACGCGGACTACCGATACTTCAGGATGTGTTCATTTTACTAATGTCTGGAAAGGGAACTATCAAATAGAGGTTACCCGGTTCACATATCCGGTTTATACACAGAACGTATCAATTCTGGGCGACGCTTCTTACAACATTACGCTCCTCCAGAATGCTGCTCCGGCTACCAATCTCGTGGTGAACGATCAGAGTTTGAAATCTACATGGAGTCCCCCGCGGGCTATGGTTTATCAACTTGATGAAAACTTCAGCGGCGGCTTTGCACCCAACCAATGGGTAACTTCCGGCGGCACAAACTGGCAGATATCAAATACAATAGGTAATCCGGCTCCGTCCGCCATGTTTAACTGGACGCCGCTTCAAACCAACTACAACCAGTATCTAACCAGTAAATCGCTGGCAGGTATTCATGCTCCGCAAATGAAACTCAAGTATGACATTTACCTTGACAACTTTTCAACCAGCAACCTTAACGAGTTGGCAGTTGAGTTGTGGAACGGCGCTGCGTGGTCTATCCTTAAAACTTACAGTAATGCTGGCGGCGGCATTTCATGGACTACAGCGACTCTTGATATCTCAACACAAACAAACAACCCCGCATTCAAGATTCGTTTCCACACAAGTGGCGTTACCTCAAACGACATCAACTGGTGGAATCTTGACAATGTGAAGGTATATAGCACAGATGGAACTTCAGGTCCGAACCCATGTGTAATTGGTTACAACTTCTACCTGAACAATGTACTGCTTGCATTCACTCCCGATACGACATTTAACATTCCGCCGAATCAGGTGGTTTATGGCACAACCAACACCGCTTGTGTAAAAGCTGTTTACGGCAGTGGCTACAGCCCGCAGATTTGTGTCACCTTTATTTCGAAATTCCTCTATCCTGCACGCGACCTTGCATTGGAGGCTGTTGAATGTAACGTACACCTTACCTGGAAAAAACCGCAGGTAATGGCAGACGCTCCCCAGATTCTGAGTATGACTCCGAGAGTTGTTGATCCGAACAGCATTGCCGACGTGGCGCCGTTTGATCTCGTTACAACAAAACCTGCCAATGTTGACAACAGTGAAGCATTGTGGGATTTGATGTTTGCATGGGCTGCTGCTACCAACCAGGAAACTGGCGTTGTTTGCATCGGCGACTTTATCTATACTTGTAGCTGGTCTCTTAGCGGCGGCGGTACAAACTGGTTCCATAAATATAATAAAACCACAGGCGTTCAGGTTGAACAGTTTGACATTCCTGGTCTCACTGCAAACCGTGACTTCGCTTTCGATGGCACCAATGCTTATGCAACAGGTTATACAAGCACAATCAGCAAGCTTGACCTCGCTGCGCATACCGTTGTTTCCACTCTCGCTACATCAGGAGCCGGAAATATCCGTCACATTGCTTATGACCCCGTAAATAACGGATTCTGGGTAGGCGACTGGTACACCATGTTCCTCGTCAGCGCTACAACCGGAGCCGTAGTTGCTACCGGACCCGCAATGTTGAGCGCTTATGGCAGCGCTTATGATCCCGATCCTACAGGACCATTCCTTTGGGTTCATGCTCAGAACGGAACCCCATTAGATGAGTTACAGCAATTCAAGATTACCGGAACTACTCTTACAGCAACTGGCGTAATCAAGAATGTTAGCACCTTAGTTGGGTTCCCAAGCGGCGGCTCGGCAGGTGGTTTGGAAACTGTTGACCATGCAGGCAAATTCGGCTTACTTGGCGGCGTTCAGAACCTGAACTGGGTATTTGCAACTGAACTTCGCGCCGGCGGCGGTCCTGTTGGCGGCGATCCTCCAGGATTGATTGGCTATAACATCTATCGTGACGGCGCCTTCAGGCACAACGTTCCTTACAAGGATACTATTAGCTGGTGGGATTACGGTCTTAACCCGGGTACATACAAATATGAAGTTAAAGCCAAATATGACCTTACTCCTTATGGTTTTCCAGGACAGTTTGGCGAATCGCTTGGCAACACTGCCGGTGAAAAAAGCGTGACCCTGATTTGCGGCGCTCCGCTGCCATTCTACGAACCATGGGATGCAGGTACATTTACCTTCAACCAATGGGCTCCTACAGGTCACTGGACAATGAATACAGGAATCGGAAACCCGGCTCCATCTGCCGACTTCCATTGGGATCCTGCCCTTACGAACTATTCACAGGCTCTGACCAGCGAAGTAATTGACGCTTCTGCATGGACATGCGCCAAGATTTGGCTCGATTTCGATTTAAAACTTATTGACCGCCTCAATACCGGCAAGGAAAAATTGACAATTGACATTTTCTATGGCGGCACATGGCACCAGAAGATGGAAGTTTCAAACAATGGCTCTACCAACTGGGTGCCCAAGCACGTTAATATTGACGTTGTAAAAGGCAAGGCTTTCCGTATTCGCTTTGTAGCGAGCGGCGTTAACTCCAGCGATATACTGCACTGGTATGTTGACAATGTTCATGCTTATGGAATCTGTAACCCTGCCAAAACACTCGCGGCTTCACAATCACAATTTACAACTACCCTTACCTGGGTCGCTCCTGATTGTGCTTCTATCGTTCCAACCGTGCTCGTGAAATTATTCCAATGGTCAGGCACCCCGGATAACGCTTACTTCCAGGCATACAACCGCGCTTATGGGGTTGTTTATAGTTTGGCTACATATCCCGATGCTTCGTTGAATAAAATTGATTTCCACCATGCATCATGGGGAACCACCGGCGTTTGGCAGTATAAAATCCATGTTGTTGATTGGACTACTTTTACTGAAATAGCTACACTCGGACCACTAACAACCACAGGCGATGACAAATGGGAAAATAACATTCCTCTTGGAAATATTCCTGGCGTTGGCGGGAAACAGATAGGAATAATGCTCGAACCGATGAGCAATTCACCAACGGATGCATATCCCGATTTCTCAGCCGACAATGTTGGTCCCGATGGCGTTTCAGTATTTGGAGATTTGCCAAACTACTCTGCTTTTGCAGCCTCCGCAGTTGGCGACTTCATGCAGAATCTGTGGATCGAAATCCCAGCCGGCGATGGTAACCAACTGGTACAGCCAACTAAGGTTAATGTGAATACTTTGGCAGTAAACTCCAACACAAAAGTTGCGACTGTCGTTAAACCTTCACCCAGCTTCCTGATGACAAACCAGATTGCATTAATCAACAATGAGTCTGACAGCAGTGTTCTCAGCGGATACAATGTTTACCGCAGCGACGCACCCGGAGCAGCTTTCAATCTTCTCCCCGGTTGCCCTGTTAGCGCTACAACGTTTGTTGATGTTTACCCATCGTCGCTTGTCAGCGGAACCTTCTGTTACTTTGTTAGCACATTGTATAAGAATTCAGTTGATAATTCGATTCTTTGTACTCCATCATCCGACACAATCTGCGTAACTTTCCCGCATGTAGGTATCAACGAACTGACCAACGGTCAGATCATGATTTATCCTAATCCGGCGACTGAAATCGTGAATGTGAAGAGCAACTACACTATTGACCGTATTGATGTGATGAACTATGTTGGTCAGACTGTTTACTTCAACACTACAGTTGACGCCAAAACAGCCAGAATCAATGTGGCAACATTCACCCCAGGCGTGTACTTTGTAAAGGTTTCTACCTCCGAAGGCGTTCGCATGGTCAAGATCACGGTGACACACTAATCATGTAAGAGCGACCCGCCGGGTTGCGCTTATTATCCTGAAAAGGGCTGGCAAATTGCCAGCCCTTTTTCATTTACATAGAGATTAAATGAACAACCGGATAGTCATTTTAATAATTATCATTACATTTGTAGGAATATTCATGCAATTTAGTTAAAAAGTTAAATTACAAATAGTTAAAAAATCAGCTTGAATATGTAGATTACGAGAACCCCCACTATATATATCAATTAGTTATATTGATCCAGTTATATTTTTTAAGTAATCACTAATTATTAACTAAAACTAAAAATGATGAAAAATTTTACCAGAACGCTGAGAACACTGGCGCTGCTTGCAGTTTCAATGTTTATCTTCGTTTCTTTTGGAAATGCACAGCAAACAATGCTGTTGACCGAAAGTTTCGAGGCGGGTAATGGCGCTACTCCTCCTTCGGGATGGGCAGTAGAACAGGTTGCAGGGACGGTCTTAGGGATCACCTTTGAAACCGCAAGTACTTATCCAACGATTACAGCCGCTTATGATGGAACCAAGTTTGTCAAGTACAACTCGTTTAACATCAGCAGTGGCTCAACCCGTTTGAAGAGGACAACAGCCATGTCCACCGTGAACAAATCCTTTGTGATGGTTGATTTTGCCTGGTTCGAAGATCCGGGTTATTCAACAAGTCTTGACAAGGTTGATTTACAATGGTCAATAAACGGTACTACCTGGACAACAGCCGGGACTTATAACCGCTACAATGCAGTAGCCGGTTGGAAAGTGAAGAATCTGATTCTTCCGGCAGGCGCCGAAGGACAGGCTACTCTT
Source organism: Bacteroidota bacterium (assembly GCA_026391715.1). Classification (GTDB taxonomy): domain Bacteria; phylum Bacteroidota; class Bacteroidia; order Bacteroidales; family FEN-979; genus CAIVAT01. The sequence continues at coordinate 35,547 of JAPLDO010000072.1, read as the reverse complement.
TATGTTGCCTTTTTGTTTACTTCTGCCTATGGCAATAACTGCGCTATGGATTTGGTTCATGTAACAGCCGGACCGGCTGCGCCACCTGCTGTTGTTACTATTGGCACAGGAACAAGCGCTTCTAACTATCCATACCTTACTTACTGGATGGGCGGACGTACCCAGATGCTTTACACTGCCGCTGAACTCTCAACTGCCGGCGCATCAGCAGGAAACCTTCTTTCGGTTGGTTTTAGCGTAATTTCAAACTCAACCCAGATGATGAACGGCTTCAATGTTAAGATGGGTCTTACCACTGCAACTACCATCACTGCTTATGTGAATGGGCTTACGTCATATTACACTACACCTTACGCAGTTCCCGGTTCAGGATGGCAGGATATAACGCTTGCCACCCCTTTTATATGGAACGGCACATCAAATGTGATTGTTGAAATATGCTACGCAAATACCAGCTATACAACTTATACAACTGTCAATTCTCATGCGGCAACCTCAAATATACAGGGACATTATGCCGACAATCAGACTGAATGTACAGTGGCAACCATGAACAATCCTACCCTACGCCCCAACATTCGTTTTGGCGTTCCCCCTATAACTCCAGGAGCATTAATGGGTTATGTAAAGGATGTTAACACTCTGGCGCCTATTGCAGGAGCCATTGTTGTTGTAGGTAGCAAGCGCGATACCACCAAAGCCAATGGATTCTATATGCTGTATAACCTTCCTTCGGGCGCAGCAATAGCCAACTGTACTGCCAGCGGATACATTTCCGGCAGCGGAAACGCCACCATAGTTGCCGGCGCAGCCGCATCACTTGATATTTTACTGGCGCCCGGACCTAAGGTTGGCGGCGCTGTAACCGACGCTTCAACCGGCGCGCCTATTGTTGGAGCTACCGTTACTGTTGGAGGAATTTACCAAACTATGACGGTAGCCGGCGGTACATACCTTACCCCGCTGCTCTCAATGTCGGGTGTTACTCAGGTAAAAATCGGCAAAACCGGATATGATGATTTTACAGGAAGCGCTACGCTGGTTCCGAATACTACATCTACTGTGGATGCAGCGTTGTTACCAACTGCCGTACAACCAGGCTCATTCACTGCAGCTTTGAACGGACCTCCTGCAACAGCCGTTAATCTCAACTGGGCTGTTCCACTGGGAATGTACCAGGTAATTTATGATGATGGCATCCAGGATAACTTTGCTATCTGGTCAACTGCCAAAAACCTTAATGCACTGAAATTTACAGCGCTTACATATCCGGTAAAACTTATCGGCGGAAAAGTTAACCTCGGCGTTGCTTCGAATTATCCATCGAATGCATTACCTTTTACACCATTCGTTATGATGGCTTGTAAAGCAGATGGCGCAGGCGGCTTACCGGGAACTATTATTGACACTGTTGTAGTCACTCCTCTCGGATTTGGCTGGGTTGAATTTTCATTTGCCTCTCCGATAAACATAGCTTCCGGCGATTTCTATTTAGTGATGAAACAAGGTGGAATTCCTCCACATGCAGCCGGTTTGGGTGTTGATCTTACCAATATCTCCCTCCGCAGTTATTCAAAATTCGTTACCGGCGGCGGTCCCTGGGTTCCTGCTGCAGGTACCTTTATGATGCGCGCCATTTTGCAGGGTACCGGCGGTCCGATGCTCTCAGATAATTCAGGCGAAAAACAACTTATCACCGCTTCAGCGCCCGAAGGTTTGATCTATGAATCGCCGGTTGCATCTGTAACCGGTTACGAAGCCAATGCCGATTATCAGCCGCTGGCAATGTCATATCAGGTATGGCGTTTGAAGCAGGGCGAAGAAGGTAACGGACCTCCATCGCCTACTACGCCGTGGATTTCGATGTATACAGGCTCTATAAACACAACAGTTGACAATGGCTGGGGAACATTACCAAACGGTCCATACCGCTGGGCTGTAAAGGCTATCTATTCACCTCCGGGACAACGCGCATCAGCTCCGACTTTCTCCAACATCATCGGAAAAGGCTGGACTGCCAACGTGAACGTATGTGTTTCATTAACCTGTGCCGCCAATCCAAAAGCCGGTACGATGGTTAAACTAATCAACGCCGATTATCCCGATACCAATTATACACAAACAACAGACACTTCGGGCTGCGTACATTTTCTGAATGTATGGAAAGGTAATTATCAGGTGCAGGTTACACGTTTCACATACCCGGTTTATACTCAGAATGTATCGGTACTTGGTAACCTAAACCTTAACATTACTCTTCTCCAGAATGCTGCGCCAGCAACCAACCTGGCTGTGAACGATCAGAATCTGAAAGCAACATGGAGTCCCCCAAGGGCTGTGATTTACCAACTCGATGAAAACTTCAGTTCAGGCTTCGCAACCAACCAATGGGTTACTTCCGGCGGCACAAACTGGCAGATATCAAATACAATAGGCAATCCTGCTCCTTCCGCCATGTTTAACTGGACGCCGCTTCAAACCAACTACAACCAGTATCTGACCAGTAAATCGCTGGCAGGTATTCATGCTCCGCAGATGAAACTCAAGTATGACATTTACCTCGACAACTATACAACCACCAACCTTAACGAGCTGGCAGTTGAGTTGTGGAACGGTACTGCATGGTCTGTTCTTAAAACCTATAGCAATATGGGCGGAAGTATTGCATGGACAGCGGAAACAATCGATCTCACCACGCAAACTCACAATCCTGCATTCAAGATTCGTTTCCACACAAGCGGCGTTACCTCCAACGACATCAACTGGTGGAATCTTGACAATGTGAAGATATATAGCACTGATGGAACTACAGGTCCGAACCCATGTGTACTTGGTTACAACTTCTACCTGAATGGCACATTAAGCGCGTTCACGCCTGATACAACTTACACTATTCCGCCAAACCAGGTTGTTTATGGACAAACCTACCAGGCTTGTGTTAAAGCTGTTTACGGCAGTGGCTACAGCCCGCAGATTTGCGTAACCTTCATAGCTAAGTTTTTATATCCTGCCCGCGACCTTGTAGCCCTTGGTTTGGAATGTAATACATGCTTAAGCTGGAAGAAACCGATCACCATGTCGGATGCGCCACACGTTCCTGCCTTTAAAGGAATGGTAGAACATTCGCGGTCAAATATTGGACGCGCGCCAATAAATCCTGCGAATACTGTTTCTGAATTGCCAACCGATCAGCCTCTTGGATCCAACGCATTTGGGATCAATATGTCCACCTACTCCACAATCAACTTTGATGTTAACAATGTTGGCGGAGCTACTGCGATTGCAGCGCTTCCAAATACTTCAGATTTCTGGCATGATTTGGAAATGCCCGCCAATCAAACTGTTTTTGCTTATGCCATCAGAGATGGAAGCGATCACCTCTATAAAGTTGTTAGAGCAACCGGCGCCTTTACCGATCTTGGCAGCATGGGCAATGGCACTTCAGATCAAATGCTTGATCTTGCTATTGACGGCAACAATGGCGATATTTATGGCGTTTCATCCGATGCCGCTTCACTTACAAATGATAAACTCTGGAAAATTAATCCGGCTATTCCAAGCGCTACTTTGGTTGGACCTACCGTTAATTCTGATGGTATGATTAGTTTGGCAGGCGATAAGCTTGGCAACATCTGGGGATATGATCTGGTTAACGATAACTTCTACTCTGTGAATAAAACCACCGGGCTTGCAACGCTTGTCGGCGCGCTTGGATTCGACGCCAACTATGGACAGTGTATGTTCTTCGACGAAGCTACCACCACTATCACAATGGCAGCGTATAATCTTTCTGCAAACTCTGCGCAAATCAGAGCGGTTGACGTTACAACTGGAGCTTCTACTGTGATGAGTTCAACTGCCAATCAAATTGGCGGCGCTACTCTTCCAGTTACCTCAAGTGGCGGCGGCGGCGGAACGCCTCTGGGCGTTATTGGTTACAACATTTACCGCGGCGGCGCTTTCATCCACTACAATGCTCACCAGGATTCGCTTACTTACTGCGATTACGGACTCAATCCGGGAACCTACAAATATGATGTAAAAGCCAAGTATGACCTTACGCCTTATGGTTTTGCAGGTCAGTTTGGTGAATCGCTCGGCAACACTGCCGGCGAACAAACCGTAAACCTGGTTTGCGGCGCTCCATTGCCATTCTACGAACCGTGGGATGCTGGTACATTTGGATTCAACAATTGGGCTCCATCTGGTCACTGGACGATGAATACCGGAATCGGAAACCCGGCTCCATCCGCCGACTTCAACTGGGCTCCTGCTCTTACCAATTACTCACAGGCTCTGACCAGCGAAGTAATTGACGCTTCTGCATGGACATGCGCCAAGATTTGGCTCGATTTCGATGTGAAACTGATTGACCGCCTGATTACCGGTAAGGAAAAGTTGACGATTGACCTGTTCTACAATGGATTCTGGCATCAGAAACTGGAACTCTCAAACAATGGCACAACCAATTGGGTTCCAAAACATCTTGACATCAGCACGGTAAAAGGAAAAGCCTTCCGTATCCGTTTTGTTGCAAGCGGCGTAAACTCCTCTGATATTCTTCATTGGTATGTTGATAACATTCATGCCTACGGAATCTGTACTCCTCCAACAACTCTTGCATCTTCGCAATCACAATTCACAACCACCCTCACCTGGACGGCTCCCAACTGTGGCGCCGGCGGCGGCGGCGTTATCATGAACTTCATATTTGACGATGGAACCGCCGAATCGGGTGTAACCGACAATGGCGAAGTTGCATGGCTCGGTACTGAGTTCCCGATATCCGCTGCTTATGACGGCGTTCTGAAAGAGTTCAAAATGTACTGGATGGCTAATGCCGCAGGCGTTCCTTTCACAATGCAGGTTGATGTTTACAGCGCAGCTCATGTTTTATTAGGCTCCAGCGCTTCATTCCAACCTTCATCAGATGATTGGGTTACTGTTACCGCTCCTGATATTCCTTTCGCCGGTCCTTTCTACGCCATGGTTAAGTGGAATAACAATCCTACAGTTACCAATTATTTTGGCTGGGATAATGATGGACCTTATACCGCCCAGGATTTGGGTTGGTATAGAGACGCAGCAGGCGTTTGGGCAAAACTCAGCACCTTCGGTCTTGGCATCGGAACAGGTTGTTTCGTTATTCAGGCTAAGGCATTGGTAAACACCGATGATAAAATGGTTACTTTGATGCCTGGCGCCCCGGCTCCTTCAGCCAAAGCTCCAAAATCAAACGTCAGTATTACCAGCCGCGTTGTTGATACCCATTATTATGGTATCATGGGCATTGAAACTGATGTTGCCGACAGCAGCGTTTTAACCGGATATAATGTTTATCGTACCGAATCGAATGGTATTGCTCCTTATATCAAGAAAACTGCCACCCCAATAACTCCAACAACTTATGTTGATACTTATCCCTCATCTCTTGAGAACGGAACATTTAAGTACTTCGTAACTTCGTTGTACAAAAACTCCGTAAACAATGATATCGTGTGTGAATCCTCAACAGATACAATTACGGTTACCTTCCCGCACGTCGGCATCAATGAACTGACCAAGAATCAGATCATGATTTACCCGAATCCTGCCACCGAAATTGTTAATGTAAAGAGCGATTTCAACATCACAAGTCTCGATGTGATGAGCTATGCCGGTCAAACTGTATTTGTAAACCGCGATGTGAATGCAAAAACAACACGCATCAATGTTTCAACATTTGCCGCAGGCATATACTTTGTAAAGGTTTCTACCTCCGAAGGCGTACGCACGGTGAAGATCACAGTGACACACTAATCCTTAACCGGAACATTTGAAAAAGGCTGGTCATAAGACCAGCCTTTTTTTTTTTGATTACGCCTTAAACCTCTTGAGAAAAGAGAACCATCAATGAAAAAATGGGGCTTACCAGTTTGGAAACTTTATTTCCTTCCCAAACCGTTTCATCAATTCAGGGAAAACCCTTGAAACCTGAGTATAGAAATATGAGCCTTTTTTGTGCTCGGCGGTTAGCCATTTTCCATTGTGATCAATGGCGACAACGATAAAAAAGAGTACGCTTGCCAAAATCACACCTTTTATAATCCCGAAGATAGCTCCAAACAGGCGGTTCACAAAACCGAGACCGGTTATGTCAACCAGTTTTTCTACGAGTTTTCCCGCCAGCAATACAACAACAAGGACAATAATAAAAGTTATTGAAAACGATATAAACGGAAGCCATTTGCGGGATGGTTTCAGGTTTTCCATTAGTGTAGCGTCAATGTAATTCGAAAAGTGGACTGCCGCATAGATACCAATAATAAGCGCTGCCACGGTTACCACACTCACAATAATTCCCTTGCGGAATCCAAGAATGGCAAATAACGCCAGGATAATAATGAGGATATAGTCGAGAAAGTTCATAAGCCGGTTAACGCTTTAATCTGGAAGTGAGTTCGGTGCCGAATACAAAGTCGTTAAGTTCAGGATTCACTGTTTGAAGAATGGTTTCCTTATCGCCGCGCCACCATAGATTTCCCTTGTAAATGAATGCCACGGTATCTCCAATGCTAAGCACTGAGTTCATGTCGTGAGTATTTACAATGGTAGTAATTTCGTATTCTTTTGTAATTTCCTGAATCAAATGGTCAATCACGCCCGAAGTATGAGGGTCGAGCCCCGAGTTAGGTTCGTCACAAAAGAGGTACTGTGGTTTCATTGAGATAGCTCTTGCAATAGCAACACGTTTTCTCATACCTCCGCTAAGTTCTGAAGGCATCAGTTTGTTGCAGTTTATAAGGTTCACCCGCTGAAGCACGAAATTCACCCTGTCGCGTTTCTCCTCTATCATTTGTTTTGTAAACATATTCAGCGGAAACATCACATTTTGCTCTACGTTCATTGAATCGAACAGAGCGCCGCCCTGGAAAAGCATGCCAATCTCCTGCCGCAGGGTTTTGCGTTGCTCAAAATTCATAGTAGAGAAATTGCGATCATCGTAAAGCACCATGCCGCTGTCAACCTCGAAAAGTCCAACCAGACATTTCATGAGCACGGTCTTACCGGAGCCGCTTTGTCCGATGATCAGGTTGGTTTTTCCCTTTTCAAAAATATAGGAAACATCTTTCAGAACATGATTTTCCCCAAAGGTCTTGTTGATTTTCCTGGTTTCGATCATGTTAGCAGAAGTTGCGTTAATACAAGGTTGAAAAGAATGATGATAACGCTGCTGTAAACCACCGCCTTGGTACTTGCCTGTCCAACTTCGAGCGCCCCGCCATTGGTAACGTACCCGTAATATCCCGATACCGAAGAGATTATGAATGCAAAAAAGACGGTTTTGGTAAGGGCATATAAAATAGTATACGCTAAAAAATCATTCCGTATTCCCTCCACGAAATCGTTGGATGTTACCAGTTTCGATGCCAGCATGGCGATCCATCCGCCGAGAATACCCATCCACATACTGAAAATAATCAGAGCCGGGTTGATGAGTATCGAAGCCACAACCTTGGGAAAAATCAGGTAGTTAGCAGAATTTACACCCATAATTTCAAGGGCGTCTATCTGTTCGGTAACGCGCATTGTGCCAATTTCCGAAGCAATCCGAGAGCCAACTTTCCCGGCAAGGATAAGGCTGATAACCGTAGGAGAGAACTCAAGAATAACGCTCTGGCGAACTGTAAAGCCAACCATTGACATCGGAATCAGCGGGCTGGTTATGTTGTAAGCAGTCTGGATGGCGACTACAGCTCCCATAAAAGCCGATATAAAAGCAACAATGCCCAGCGATTCGATGCCGAGACTGTTGATTTCACTAATCAATTGATTCCAGAAGATCCTGCCTTTCTGAGGTCTGCTGAAGACCTTCTGCATCAACAATACATAATTCCCAATATGGATAAAAACTTTTTGCATAAAATCTTTTTGCTAAAATACCAATTTTCCCCGTAAATGACATTTTAAGTTTCACCCTCATCCAAAACCGGTTAAAAGGAATGTTAGATTTTTTCAAGGCTAATCCTCAGGTTTTGTCAGCCAAACATCAAAACAGATATTGAACAAAGTTCTCGCCGGTTTACCGTTATTCCTTCTTTCATCGTCAAATCTACTGCCATTATCGAGTTTCCATCAGGAAAAAACTAATTTTGCTTTTTTTATTTTTTTCATCTTATATTTTTATTTTTTCTTCGAAATTTCAGCTCTACAAATATGAAAAAAACAAAATCAATTTTTTCGCAAATCTTAAACAGACTTGCAATTTTAACCATGCTTACGGGTATAGTTTTCATGATGACAGAAATACAAGCTCAGGAAGTCATTCACGGCTTCAAACTGATAGAAATGCGGTTTGTTAAGGAAGTGAATGCAGAATGTTATTCTTACCGACATATAAAAAGCGGCGCCCGTTTGTTGAAAATCGCTGCCGACGATCCCAATAAAATGTTCGGAATTGCCTTCAAAACTATTCCAAACAGCGACAATGGCGCTCCGCACATTCTGGAACATTCGGTATTGAACGGTTCCAGAAAGTTCCCGGTGAAAAGTCCGTTTGATGTATTGTCAAAAGGTTCGCTTAAAACTTTCCTTAACGCAATGACCGGTAAGGATATCACCTTTTATCCGGTGGCGAGTATGAACAACAAGGACTATTTCAACCTGATGAATGTATATCTCGATGCAGTTCTTAATCCCCTTCTCTATTCCGATCCTAAGATTTTACAACAGGAAGGCTGGCATTATGATTTGAGCGATAAGGATAGTCCGGTAACTTATAAAGGCGTTGTTTATGGCGAAATGAAAGGCGCCTTTTCCAATCCTGAAGAGGAACTTGGGTATCAGATTTATAAAAACCTTTTTCCCGATAATGGCTATGGATTCGAATCGGGAGGTTATCCGGCTGCCATTCCAACTCTCACTCAGGAATCTTTTACCGCTTTCCACAAACGCTTTTATCATCCCGAAAACAGCTACATTATTCTTTATGGAAATGCAGATTTGGACAAGGAGCTTGAATTCATTGACAAGGAGTATCTTTCGAAATACAGCCGCGCCAATTCACGGGTTACGATTGAAGACCAGAAGCCCTTTGCAGCCATGAAAGATATAACGGCGTCGTACCCGGTAATGGAAGGCTCGGATACAACCAACCAGACTTTTCTATCGCTTACGCTTGTAGCCGGGCATAACACCGACGGAGCGCTCAATATGGCGCTCGATGTGATTACCGAATTGCTTGTAAACCAGGAGACTGCGCCAATCAGGCTGGCTTTGCAGAAAGCGGGAATAGGTCAGGATGTATCAGCTTCCGTTTCCAATTATAAACAAAACGTGGTTCAGATCACGGTTCAAAATGCCAATGCCGGAGATAAACAAAAGTTCTATGAAATTGTTATGAACTCCATCGGACAGACGCTTAAAAAAGGTTTCGATAAAAGTGAAATCCAGGGTGTGCTTAACCGTTCCGAATTTCACCTCAGAGAGGGCAACAATGTCCAGAAAGGACTTGTTTACCTTATGCAAATCTATCCGGGATGGTTCTTTGGCGATGATCCATTCCAGGGGCTTGAATACGAGAAGCCGCTTACAGAGGTAAAAAAATCACTGACTACCGACTATCTTGAAGCCATCGTCAAAAAATATTTTATAAATAACCCTCATTCTATCCTGGTCACCCTCGTTCCTGAGCCATTACTGGACAAAAAGCGAAATGCCATGATGCAGGAAGAGCTGAAAAATTACAAATCAAAACTTGACGACGCCGGAGTTGCTTCGCTTGTAAAGGGAACACAGGATTTGGTTGCTTTTCAGAAGCAGGAGGATACTCCGCAAGCGCTTGCTACCATCCCTTCATTAACGCTGAAAGATATTGATCCTAAAGCTATCTGGTACGGCGTAACCCGGAAACAGGTTGCCGGAATACCTGTTTTGCATCATGAAACATTCACCAACGACATTATTTACGCCAGCCTCTATTTTGATATGCGCACTGTGCCACAGGAGATGATTCCCTATATTTCATTGTTGTCAAATCTTCTCGGTTCAATGAATACTGAAAAATACAGTTATGGAGATTTGAATAAAGCGATGAATATAAATACAGGCGCACTCTATACAACATTAAGATCATACCTTGAAAATCTAAATGACTCAAACCTTATCCCGAAATTTGTGGTAGTATCGTCGGCTATGAAAGATAAGGTTGATAAAGCTCTGGAACTTTCTGCGGAAATAGTGAATAAAACCCAGTTTACCGATACGGCGCGTTTAAAAACGTTGCTGGTTCGTCATCAATCGCAACTTGAAGCTTCAAAAAAACAGGAAGGCGCCGGCGTTGCAGCTACACGACTCCCATCCTATTACAGCAATTCAGGGATGTTCAATGAATTGACTAATGGTCTCGACTATTATTGGTTCGTAACAGAACTGACCAAAGGATTTGATAAAAATTCGGATCAGATCATTGCCAACCTGAAGAAAGCGTCAAAACTGCTGTTTACAAAAGGCAACTTGATGGCGTCAGCCACTTGTGCCGCAAAAGACCTCCCTGCATTTGAAAAAGGAGTGACAAAGTTTGCCGCATCCTTACCGCAAACAAAACCGGTTTATCAAACCTGGACATTTAAGCCTGAGAAGAAAAATGAAGGCATTCTTGCTGCATCAAAAGTTCAGTATGTTTATGAAGGGTACAATTTCAAGAAACTGGGATTTAGCTGGAATGGAAAAATGCGCGTGCTGAATCAGATTCTTTCGAGAGATTGGTTAAGAACCAGGATTCGCATCATAGGCGGGGCATATGGCGCCGCTGCCAATATTTCGCCAACCGGAATGATCTTTTTCTCCTCCTACCGCGATCCAAATCTGAAAGAGACATTTGAGACTTACTCAGGAGCGTCGGATTACCTCGCAAAATTCGAAGCCGACGAACCAGGTATGACCCGCTATATCATCGGAACCGTTGCAGGAATGGATATGCCGCAATCGAATGTTCAAAGGGGAGATCAGGCGATGAATTATTACTTTACCAAACGCACGGCTGAAGATCTTCAGCGCGACCGCGACGCGGTTATTGCCACTACGGTTGATGATATCCGCGGATTTGCCGCGATGATAAAAGCGATGACAGGTCAGCGCGCATGGTGTGTTTACGGCAATTCGGATAAACTAAATGCTTCAAAAGAACTTTTTGACAGCCTGATACAGGTGGATCGGTAGTCATGTAAAGCATGACAAGCCATATCCGGAAAAGTAGGTTTAAATACACATTCCGTCTGTGACGGGTTTTTTAAGAGCATTAAAAAATTCCACATTCCAAGTTCCAAATTCCAAGATTCCTAACTGAAAGCGATAAGCAGTTAAATTTATTTATAACGTCATGGATATTTTTTTTCTATCTTTGACGGCTCTCACTGACTACTTCCTCGTTGATGATTCCCCTTTGCCCGGGATTAATTTTTTCAGATATTTTTGAATTAGAATCATTTAGCCTAAATCATTACTGATTTGAACACACTTAATGGAATAGTTACGCAATGTGAGAAGCTGGCTTTCGATCTCTCTTTTAAAAGAGCCAGGGCATGGAAATCACAGGAGAAAGACCGTATTCTTATCGGACACATGCCTGTTTATTTTCCTCGAGAAATTATACATGCTGCGAATGGACTGGCAGTTGGCATTCTGGGAGGCGGCGATAAAAAACTGATCATCAAAGGCGACGCTTATTACCAGTCGTATATCTGCCATATTCCGAGGAGTATCGTAGAGCTTGCCCTTGATAAGCATTTTGCAGATTTTGACGGATTCATTTTTCCTTCCATTTGCGATGTTATCCGGAATCTTTCCGGCATGTTCCAGTTATTAGGCGAAGGTAAATTTGTAAAGTATCTCGACTTCCCGCAAAACTTTGTTTCCAATATCGGAGGCGAATTTTACCGGTATGAGCTACAAACCGTTCTCGATGAGGTTTATAAGCTGAATGGCGTTGAAGTAACTCCGCAACGGCTTAACCATTCCATCGGTTTGTTCAATATAAACCGCAATCTGATAAAACAGCTTTATGATATTCGTCAGGAGTTTCCCTGGAGATTGTCTGCCGCAGATGTTTATCATATAGTTCGCGCAGGTTATGTAATTCCGGTGGAAGAACACAACGAGATTCTCACGCAGGTAATCGGGTTGATTGGTGTGGAGACCGGAAGCCCGATGGATAAAATTCGCGTACTTGTAATAGGCGCCTTCTGTGAACAGCCCCCGGTAGGACTTATCCGCACCATTGAGCTTGCCGGGTGCTATATTGTTGAAGACGATTTCCTTCTGGGGGCAAGGTGGATACAGGGAGATATTGAAACAAACACCGCAGATCCACTGAAATCCATTACCGGCGCATATCTCGAAAAAAGTACCTTCTCCTCTTCAGTTTACGATGTTGGCAATCCGAAAGAGGCGCGGCTGCTGAAACTTATTCAGCAGCGGAAGGTTGACGGAGTCATTTTTGCAGCGCCCAGTTTCTGCGACCCTGCCCTGCTCGATCACCCGATCCTGCAAAAGGAGTGCAACGATAAGAATATCCGGTTCATCAGTTTCCTGTTCAGTGAAAATACCGGACAGTTTAAGGTCATCAAAGAACAGGTTGGAACATTTTCCGACTCAATAAAACTTTGGGACGAACCCCTGGCAAACGACAAATTATAAACCCTGCTGATAGAGTAATATATGTCAAAAGACGTGGCTAAAGAGCGTAGTATGATCATCCAGAAAGAGATGATTACACAACTTTTCAAGGAACTTAGCGCCGCGAAGGAGACCGGAAAAAAAGTAGTATATACCTTCGTTCCCGGCAACATCTCTGAGCTGATCCTCTCTTTTGGCATGCTTCCGGTATATCCCGAAATCAACGCACTGCAATCGGGAATGCGTAAAAAATCGGGAGATTACATCCGCGACGCCGAACAACATGGACATTCCGAAGATGTTTGCACTTATGTGAAATGCGATGTTGGGATGATGCTCAACGGAAACATCGGTCCAACCGGAGAAAAAATTCCCAGCCCCGATCTGCTGCTGTTGAGCTATACAGGTTGCTTTACATTTCTGAAGTGGTTCGAAACTCTGGAACGGCTTTATCCCGGCGTGCCCGTAGCGCTGCTTCATACGCCTTACCAGGAGGCAGGCAAGGTTACTCCGCAGATGACCGCCTATATGGTAAAGCAGTTGAAAGAGGAGGTGATTCCTAAAATGGAAAAGGTTTCGGGGAACAAATATGATGAAGAAAAATTAAAGTCAATACTCCGGAACTCCTCTAAAGTTGAGGATTACATCGTAAAGATATTTGATACCACCAAACACCGCCCATCGCCCATTGACGCCTATTTTGCCGGAGTTTATTATATTGGTCCAATCAACAGCGGCTTCAGGGGAACTCCGGAAGCGGTTGATTATTACGCCGAGCTTTATAAAGAGATTCTTACCCGCATCGAAAAGAAACTTGGTCCGATTACCCCCGAAGGCGAAATGGAAGAGGAGAGGTTCCGCCTCGTTGTTGAAGGTCCTCCCAACTGGACACATTTTCGTGAATTCTGGAAACTCTTTTATGATATGGGAGCCGTGATTGTCGCCTCGTCCTATACCAAAGTTGGCGGGGTTTACGACATGGGATTCCGCGTAAATCCCGATAAACCGCTTGAAAGTCTGGCAGAATATTGCATGAACTGCTACACTAATCTCAACCTCCCCCAACGGGTTGAGCTCCTTTCGAAGTGTATTACCGATTACCACGCCGACGGGTTCCTCGTCAATTCAATCAAGAGTTGCAACTCATTCTCTGCGGGGCAATTGATGATCATGCAGCAACTGGAACGAAAACTTGAAATTCCCATTGGGTTCATCGAATCCGACCTGGTTGATCCGAGGTATTTCTCTTACTCGAATATCAAAAACCGGCTTGAATCGTTTTTTCAGATGCTCGAACAGCGGAAGATGATTTTTACCCGACAATGAAACTAATTTGAGATTTTGTCATTCTCCTGTAAACGGAGTAGGAATAGTATAATTTAAAATGTACATCAATGAAGAAATATTTTCTCGGAATAGATCTTGGATCAACAACTTCAAAAGCAATTATCATTGATGAAACTGACCGGATTATCGGTCGCGGAATTACCAATACCAGGGCAAACTATACCGTTGCAACCGAAATTGCGCGGCTCGAAGCTATCTACAATGCACGGTTTTCGCTGCTTAAAATGAAGCTGGAAGATGAGATTGAACGAAAGCCGGAGTACAGAAGATACCTCCGCGATATTGAATCGGTTTTTCAGTACCTTCAATTCAAACGAAGACTCGACAGGCTGAATGTTCAGTTCCGCGATACGATTGAAGACGCCTTCAATGGTGAAAAAAAAGAGAAGATTTCGGAATACATTTCACGCATAGTAAATGAAATCGGACCCACAATCCTCAATGAATATCTTACCGGCAACCTTGGCAAAAAGAATCAGTTTTTCAGGGATATTGTTAGCGAAAAATATAACCAGGCAGTTAACGGTCTTTCAAAAGAGTTTTTTGAACCTATGATGCTTGTTTATGACAAGAGCATTTCGCATGTTGAAAATGAGCTCACAGAATATGATTTCAGGGAGCTGGTTTATCAGGCAATGGAGCTGCTGAATGATAAATATACCGATATGGATAATTCCACGCCGGATGAAACAGCCATTGGTTTCGACAGTGAATTGAACCTCCTTAAAGGCAACCACAAACAAATTTACGACTCGCTTAAAGGTCATATCGGATTTATCGCCAATCTCGACATACATATAACCAACATGGTAGGAACGGGCTATGGAAGAGCCCTTCTGCCATTCCCCGAAAAATCAATCCGTTCGGAGATTCTTTGCCATGCTTTCGGAGCGCACGCAGTTTTTCCAAACACCAGAACCGTTCTGGATATCGGGGGACAGGATACCAAAGCCATTCAGGTTGACAGCCGCGGACTTGTCACCAGTTTTTATATGAATGATCGTTGCGCAGCCGGATGCGGAAGGTATCTTGGATATATTGCCGATGAATTCAACATTTCGCTTAACGAACTCGGACCTCTTGCAATTGAAGCCACCAGCGAAGTAAACATCTGCTCCACCTGCACTGTTTTTGCCGCAGCCGAAATCAGGGAATTGCTCAATGTGGGTCAGAAACGCTCTGATATTTTAGCCGGACTTCACCGCGCTATCGTTATGCGTGCAATGTCGCTGCTTGCGCGTTCAGGAGGCGTGCGAAATGAATTTACTTTTACCGGTGGGGTAGCGCGGAATCAGGCGGCGCTTAAATATGTTTCTGATCTGGTATGGAAGAATTACGGAAAGGAGATCAAGATCAATGTCCATGCCGATTCAATATTCATGGGAGCTTTGGGAGGAGCGATGTTTGCGGGAAGAACCAATTAAAATAGCGAAAAAAAGGGTTTCACCATTTATCTAAAATACAAGGATGGAGGATCAAAATATTTACACTTTTGGGGTTGATGTAGGCAGTAGTAATATCAAAGCTGTACTGATGTCCTATTCCGGAACGCCGTTTATCATTGGCAAGGAGACCGAGAAGATCAGGAAAAGAAACCCTGAGATGGTAGCCAATCAACTGATTGACCTCATGCTGGAGCAGAACAACCTCAAAAGCAGCGACATTACTTACCTTGCCACTACAGGCGAAGGCGAGGCGCTCCAGCGCAAGCGGGGACATTTCTACAGCATGACCACCCATGCGAAAGGCGCTGCATTCCTGAAACCCGGTTCTTTGACCGTTATTGACATGGGCGCTTTGTACGTTAGAGCTATCAAAATAAATGAAATGGGAAGGGTACTCGATTATAAAATGACGGGGCAGTGCGCTTCCGGATCAGGACAGTTTATTGAGAATATTTCGCGTTACCTTGGACTTGCCATCGAAGATGTTGGCGAGACCTCCCTGAAATCGGTGAACCCGGAAACGCCTTCAGGGATATGTTCGGTTTTAGCCGAAACCGACGTGATCAACATGGTTTCGAGAGGCGTCGCAACTCCGGATATTATAAAAGGGATACACCTCTCCATCGCCAATAAAATAGTGAAACTGCTCTCATCGCTCAAGGCAACATCGCCGGTGGCGCTTACAGGCGGTATGGCAATGAATATCGGGATGATCCAGGCGGTAAAGGAATTGGTTGAAGAAAGCAAACTTAATCTTGAAATCACGGCGCACGGGGATTCAATTTATGCCGGCGCAATCGGAGCCGCCCTCTGGGGAGGTTTCAGACATTTTAAACTTACAGGAGAGAAGAATTATGAACGACAATCTTGACGCGCTATTCAAGCCCAGGGCTGTCGCTCTTATCGGAGCGTCGCAGAAAGAGCTTTCAATAGGGAATGTAATCATCAAAAACCTGCTTCATTACCAGTTCAGGGGTCCGGTTTATCCGATAAATCCTAAGGTTGACGAGATTCGCGGATTGAAAGCCTATCCTTCTGTGCTTGATATTCCGGGAGAAGTTGATCTTGCCCATATTGTGATTCCGCCTCCTTTCGTACCTGAAGAGGTGGAAAACTGCGGGAAGAAAGGAATCAAAGCCATCATTATCAACACGGCGGGATTTAAGGAGATGGGCGCCGAAGGACAGGCTCTGGAAGATGATTTCCTTGCAAGAGCGAGGAAATACGGGATAAGAATTGTTGGTCCGAACTGCCAGGGAATCATCAACTCCGACCCTGAGTTCAACGCCTATTGCAACTTCACCTTCACTTTCCCTCAGCCGGGTCATATTTCGGTAGTGGCTCAGAGCGGCGGCGTTGGCGCGGTAATTATGCAGGCTTTCCATGATATGGGAATCGGTCAGCGAATGTACGCCTCCAATGGAAACGGGTCGGATGTATCAATCACCGAAATCATCAGTTACTACGGAAAAGACGACCAAACAAAGGCTGTTGTACTTTATGCTGAAAGCCTTGAAAACCCGCAGGAATTTATCGCAGTGGCAAAGCAGGTCACCTCCCGGAAACCGATTCTGGCGATTATTGCCGGAAGAACCGACAAGGGAGCGGAAGCCTCCCGGTCGCACATCGGGGGATTGGCTGGCAACATTTCACTGGATCTCATTTACAAAAAAGCCGGAATCCTTACATTCCGCAGTCAGGAAGATTTATGCCACGCCGCGGTGGCTCTCTCTTCTCAACCAGTTCCAAAAGGCAACAAAGTTGGCATTATTACCAATACCGGCGGTCCATCAGTTATTGCTATTGACGAACTGGTGAGTTGCGGAATGGAAATTCCTGCTCTTTCAGAAAATGCCGCCTCGGTTTTAAAAGGAACCATGCTCGAATCAGCTTCTATCCGCAATCCGTTGGATGTTGTTGCAACCGCCGGTCCCGGACATTTTAAAAGCGCGCTCGAAGTTATGATGAAGGAGCCGCAGTTTGATAGTATTTACATCAATTTTGTTACTCCGCCTTTCGTTGACTGCGAAAATGTTGCCCGTGAGATAGCGGCAGCGGCAAAGGCTGGAAATAAACCTATTGTATGTAATTACATGACCGATAAACAGAAATGGTCGGGGACTTCAAAAATTCTGAAGGAGGGAGGAATACCAACTTTTGATTTTGCCGAAACAGCCGCGCGGGCTCTCCACGCGCTTGTGAGGTACAACGAAATAAGGTCGGCGAAAGAAGGAGAGGTGAAACGCTTCACGGATGTAAATAAAGAAAAGGTGAAATCAATTCTTGAAAACGCCATTTCACTGAAACGCGAAATTCTTTCGGCAACAGAAGTTTATACCATTCTCGAAGCATACAGAGTTCCGGTTGCTCCCTGGAAAGTTGCGAATGATGTTAAAGCCGCCGTTTCCGCGGCAGGCGAGATTGGATTTCCTGTTGTTATTAAAGCTGATTCCGAACAAATCATTCACAAAAGCGATGTGGGCGGCGTAGCCATAAATATTCAGAATGAACGGGAGGCGAAAGATGTTGCCGAAAGGATGAAAAGAGACCTTGGAGACGGAATCAGGTTCTTTGTGCAGAAATTTCTTCCCAAGGGACGGGAACTTATAATCGGAGCAAAAGCTGTGGATGGAGTTGGCAACATTATCATGTTCGGACTGGGTGGCATTTTTGTGGAAATACTGAAAGATGTTGTTTTTTCCATCAGCCCCGTTAGCGATACTGAAGCGCTGGAAATGATCACTTCCATTAAAGCTGAACCGCTTATCCGGGGATTCAGAGGTGAAAAAGGAATTAATATTGAGAAAACATCAGAGATAATTCAACGGATATCCATGCTGGCAACAGATTTCCCAGATATTAAAGAGCTTGATCTCAACCCTTTGTTTGCATCGGATGGCAACATTTGCGTTGTGGATTCGAGAATTATTATTGAGACTGCTCCGAAAAATGATTATAATAATTGACATTTGGCTAAAGCCGGGTATATAAGCGCCTTGAATTGCCACGACCTTAAGATCGTGGCAATTGATAATCAGCTTCGTAGTTGGCTTTAGCCAAAAAAAATTACTTTTCTGAATAGTTTCATTATTCAGCTTGAAATTGAACTTTAAACCAAACTCAAAACCATGGAAAGTCAGAACAAGAAAATCGGAATCATAGGATTGGGTCCCATTGGACAAACATTGGCTGTTCACTTCAAACATGCCGGATGTGAAGTTGCCATTACCGACCTCGACAGGGAAAAACTAAGCCTAATCATGCAGGAAGGGATTGAAATCGTCAATCATCTCGAGAAGAAGTCATTTTTCAAACACGTTTATTATTCGGTGGAGGAGATGCTTGAGCATGATTTTGACATTCTGATTTCTGCGGTGAAAGATTATCATGTTGATCATATTGTCAAGATTTTAAAAGAAAATCTTACCAAAAGCGTTTTCCTGCTTAGCGCCCAGAACGGTATTGATATTCGAAAAAAATATCTCAGCCATTTTCCGAACTCTGCAATTCTCAGAATGGTAATCAATTTTGCCGGCAACCTTCAGGCTCCTAACGTTACGGCAATAAACTTCTTTAATCCCCCGAATTATATCGGTTCAATGGACGATTCGCAGGAAGAACTTGCAAAATGGATTGCCGCCACCCTTACCAGCGTAGGTTTGAATACTGAGCAGGCAAATTCATTCAAAATCATTGATAAAATCTGGGAAAAAACCATTCTTAACGCCGCCCTCAGCCCTCTTTGCGCAATATCGCGCCTTACCATGAAGGAGGCAATGAACAATGCCGACACATTGGAAATTATCGAACAAATCCTCTATGAGGCTGTCCAGGTTGCCAATGCCGAAGAGATTAAGTTACCCGAAAATTTTATCAAAATGGCAATCCGGTATCTCAACAACGCCGGTAATCACATGCCCTCTCTTGCCGTTGACCTTATCAACAAACGGGAAACCGAAATTGACTATATGAACGGCAAAATTGTTGAATATGGGAGGAAACATTATATAAAGACTCCGATCAACCTGGTGCTCACCAACCTCGTCAATGCCATTTCATGCAAGAACGGGGTGGGAAAATGCAAATAAAACCAAAGCAAAGTATAAACCATTAAATGACAATTATGGATAAGCAAATGTGTTCCTGGCAGATGACGGCGCCGGACGCCGATTTTCAGTATGTCGAAAATCCATTCCCTGCAACAGAAAGTGATGAAGCTCTGGTAAAGATAGCCGGTTGCGGCGTTTGTCATACCGACCTAAGTTTCTGGCATTATGGCGTGAAAACAAAGAAAGAGCTTCCTCTTACTCTTGGCCATGAAATCAGCGGAACGGTTATCGCCGGTCCACCGGAATGGTTGGGGAAAAACGTTATTATTCCTGCCGTTCTTCCCTGTGGCGAGTGCGAATTATGCAAAAAAGGGCGGAGCAATATGTGCCAGAAACAACTTATGCCCGGCAATGATTTTCATGGCGGATTCGCTTCGCATATCAAGGTTCCCGCACGTTTTCTTTGTAGGGTTCCCGACAAACTTCTTACCAAATACCCGCTGGAAAAACTATCGGTTATCGCCGATGCAATTTCCACTCCATACCAGGTAATTAAAAAATCGGAACTTGAAGCCGGAGATCTTGCAATTGTTATTGGCGTTGGCGGCGTCGGAATCTATGCTGCGCTCATTGCCCGCATCTTTGGCGCTAAAGTACTCGCGCTCGATATTGACGATGAAAAACTGGAAACTGCGGAAAAACATGGGATTGACGCCACTCTTAATGTGAAGGGAATGGATATAAAAGCAATAAAGGAAAAAGTTCGCGAAATTGCCAAAGGACTTGGCGTTTCACGCTTCGGATGGAAGATTTTTGAAATGTCGGGCACGAAACAGGGGCAGGAACTGGGATTCAACCTCATCACCTTCACATCCACATTATCAATCGTCGGTTTTACCCTCGACAGAACTGAGGTCAGGCTGAGCAATCTGATGGCTTTCGACGCCAAACTGATCGGAACATGGGGCTGCAAGCCTGAGCTTTACCCCGAAGTGGTTGATCTGATCGCAACCGACAAACTGAAGATTGACGACTTTGTTGAGACTTTTCCATTATCCAGAATAAATGAGGTTTTCAGAAATACGCTGAATCATGTTTACAGGGAAAGGTCGGTGTTGGTACCTGATGTTGATTAAAAGTAACGACCGTTCCAGGTTCAACGTTCAAAGTTCCAAGTTCCAAGTTCCAAGTTCAATCAAATATTAACCAAATAAATGAAACGATGTTAGCAAGCCACAATCTTACAGAAAATAGTTACAAAGAGATCATTTTTGAAAAGCGTCCCTGCAAAGATGTTAACGGCAATAATGTTGAAGGACTTTTCAACGCATGGATTATTCTGAACAATCCCCAGCAGTTTAACTCCTATACAACAAATGCCGTAAAAGAGGTAATTCTTGCCATGAGGGAATGCTCCAACGACCGCAGCGTAGTGGCTGTAGTTTTCACCGGCGTTGGCGATAAAGCTTTTTGCACCGGAGGCAACACTAAAGAGTATGCCGAATATTATGCGGGCAATCCTCAGGAATATAAGCAATACATGCGCCTTTTCAACGATATGGTTTCATCAATTCTTATGAATGATAAACCCGTAATTTGCCGGGTAAACGGTATGCGCATCGGCGGCGGTCAGGAGATTGGTATGGCTTGCGATTTTTCTATCGCCCAGGATTTTGCGAGGTTCGGACAGGCGGGTCCAAAACATGGCAGCGCGCCGGATGGCGGGTCAACCGATTTTCTTCCGCTGTTTGTTGGTATTGAAAATTCAATGTTCTCCTGTACAGTCTGCGATCCATGGTCGGCGCACGAGGCAGTGAGATGGGGATTAATTACCGAGGCGACGCCGGCGCTCAAAGTAAACGGCGAATTCATCCCGAATCCATTGGTTTATACCGATCAATGGATAAACAACAAAGGGCAGATCATTTACGGAAAAATGAAAACCGGCGAAGACCTTGTCAAAGGCAAAGAATTGATGAAGTCGGGGGAAATGGATCTATCAATGCTGGATCAGGCGGTAGAACGTTTATGCACCAAACTCATGTACCTGATGCCGAATTGTCTGAGCAAAACGCTTAATTCCCTGCGTAAACACAAACTCGAACACTGGGATAAAAACAAGGAAAGCAACCGCGACTGGCTTGCGCTTAACATGATGACCGAAGGCAAAGCCGGTTTCCGGGCGTTTAACGATGGACCGAAAGATAAACGGGAGGCGGACTTCATAAAGCTTAGGCAAATGCTTGCGGAGGGACATGAATGGAATGATGATCTTATTAAAGCGATTTCTCCGCAATTCAAGTAATCACAATTATTCTCAGATATATGCAAAAACTTAAAGTTGAGTTTCTATACGACAACGCCGTTGCGCGGGTAATTCTCGACGACGGAAAAGCCAACATTCTCGACGCCATTATGATGCGCGGGATTACTGATTTTCTGGTTTCGCTGAAGGAGAAAAATGAGGTCAAGCTGATAACCTTTGAAGGCGCGGGAAATAACTTTTCTTTTGGCGCAAGCGTTGCAGAACACACAAAAGACAAAGCCGCTGAGATGCTCGAAGGGTTTCATAAGATATTTTTCATGCTGATTAACCTTCATATTCCTACGCTTGCAAAATTATCGGGTCAGTGCCTCGGCGGCGGTTTTGAACTGCCGCTTGCCTGCAATTTCATCTTTGCCGACAAAACCGCGAAGATGGGACAACCGGAAATTCTGCTTGGCGTATTTGCCCCTCCCGCATCCGTTATCCTTCCTTTAAAAATTGGAAATGCGAGAGCCGAAGAGCTCCTTATCACCGGTAAAATTATTTCTGCCGATGAGGCAAAATCAATAGGGCTGGTAAATGAAGTATATGAAGATAAAGCGGCAATGGATGCCGGCTCTGACGAGTGGATAAAAAAAAATATCCTTGGAAAGAGCGCTTCGTCGCTGCGGTTTGCCACAAGGGCGGCACGCGCGTCGTTTGATTTCTTCATGCTGAAACATCTTCCGGAATTTGCCGATATGTACGTGAACGAAATGATGGAAACTCATGACAGCAATGAAGGAATCAACGCTTTTATTGAGAAGAGAAAACCGGTATGGAGGAATTGCTGAAAATCATGAATGAAAAAATAACCCCCGAAAAGAGCGATCTCGTAAAACTGCGCTCGGTAAATGACCTTCGCAAAACGATGGATGGTTATTTCGCGCGTTTGAAAGAAGCCGCTGAAACCCGCAACCGGAAAATCGCCTGGTGTACCAGCGTTGGTCCGGCTGAACTGTTGTACTCTATGGGATTCGAAGTCTATTTTCCCGAAAACCACGGCGCCATGCTGGGAGCCGGTAAAAACGCCGATAAATACATCCCGACGGCGGTAGCTCATGGATATTCGCCGGATATCTGTTCATATCTTACCAGCGATATCGGCGCTTTCCTGCAAAATGAAACTCCGCTTCAGAAGAGTGGTTTTGCTTCGGTTCCCAAACCGGATATTCTTGTCTTTAACACAAACCAATGCCGCGAGGTTGAGGATTGGTTCAGCTTCTATGGCAGGCATTTTAATGTTCCGGTGGTGGGAATTCATACCCCGTTATCAATTTCCGACCTGAACCAGGAGATTATTAAAAGCGTGGCTGACCAGTATCATCGCCTCATTCCGGAGCTCGAAAAAGTAGCTGGAAAAAAATTCGACATTGACAGTTTCAGCGAGAGAGTTGGTTTATCCCACGACGGTTGCGTTCTCTGGAAAAAGGTTCTGCAAAAGGCAAAACATATTCCTTCGCCAATCAACTTCTTCGATTCAGCCATACACATGGGTCCTATCGTTGTGATGCGTGGAACTCGTGATGCGGTTGATTATTATAAAATCCTTCTTGCCGAACTCGAAGAGCGGATTGATAACAAAATCAGCGCAGTTCCTGACGAGCGATTCCGCATTTACTGGGAAGGCATGCCGCTGTGGTACAAACTGAGCAATCTTGCTAAATTATTCGCCAAACTTAATACCTGCATTGTTGCCTCAACCTATTGCAATAGCTGGGTATTTGACGATCTCGACCCGCAAAATCCGTTTGAGTCTTCAGCCCTGGCTTACAGTAAGCTATTTATTGTAAGATCCGATTCGGTTAAAGAAAATGTACTTGAAGGGTTGCTGCATGAATTCAGTATTCACGGGATTATTTACCACGAATCGAAAACCTGCGCCCGAAATTCCAATAACCGGTTTGGCTTACAGAACCGACTTTTCAACCAAACCGGAATCCCCTACCTTGAAATCAACGGCGACCTCAGCGATCCGCGCTGCTACAGCGAAGAACAAAGTATCATTGCCATCGAAACTTTCATTGATCAACTATCCGGTCAACTGACTAATTCACGTATATAAACTTTGAACCTTGAACCTTGAACCTTGAACCTTTAACTTTCTATGCAGCGACTTGGTATTGATCTTGGATCGTCATATACAAAAGGAGTTCTGGTTGATGAAAACAACCGGATGACCGCTTTTCATTGCGTGAAGTCGGGTTATAATTTCAATAACGCAGCCAAAAAAATCATCAGTTACTTTGCAGAAAATTACGAAATCGAATATCCGGTATACACCTGCGGTTACGGCAGGGAACAGATAGAGGCGCCTTTTGTTGCAAATTCAGAATTGATAGCTCTTTCCAAAGCGGTTTATGAAATTTACAAACGCTCATGTTCCATTATTGACATCGGCGGGCAGGACACAAAGTTTATCCAGGTGAATTCGCTCGGTCAGGTTGAAAAGTTCAAGATGAACAGGAAATGCGCCGCAGGAACAGGCTCCTTTCTGGAAGAAATCGCGTTCCGCCTCGACGTCACTCCTGAAGAATTTACGGAGTTTGCAAAGGACGCCACACAGGAGGTGAAGATCAATAGCTTCTGCACTGTCTTTGCCATTTCAGAAATCATTGGAATGATCAAGAATGGCGCATCTTTACCCAATATCATCCTCGGTATTTACAACTCAATTATCCTCCGATCATCCGAGCTGTCATTGGTTGAGGATTATGTTGTGATTACCGGCGGATTGCCTTCAATGCACCCAACCATAGTTACGCTTTTCAAAAAAAAATATCCTGATTCCGACAGCCCGGAACGCTCGCAGTTCCTCGCTGCCTTCGGGTGTGTTCTGCTTAATCGCAGCGGTGAAAAAAATAAACCTCAACCTATTAATTCATAATATGGACAAACAACCGAAAGAAGTAGTAATCGTAAGCGGAGCCAGAACGCCAATCGGCAAACACGGCGGCTATTACAACTACCTTCCCGCCGAAGACCTCGCCGTATCGGCGGTTTATGAAGCAATCGTCAGATCGGGGATTGACCTGGCAAAGATTAAAATTGACCAGGTGGTTGCCGGGATTATTTACATTGATTCGCTGAACCAGCAAATCTATCTGCCAAGAAATGTAGCGGTCAGAGTTGCGCAAAAGTTCAACGACAAAGAGAACCTCGCAGTGGCTCCAGGCAAAACAACTCTGCGAATCTGCGGAACCGGTTTTCAGGTACTTGCCGACGGGTTTGACCAAATTATGTCTGACGCGGAAAATGTCAATTGCGTTTTATCCTTCGCAACCGAGAATATGTCGCAAACCAATCTTATCCACCAGGGACGAAGAAAAAAGGATAATGTCTGGGATTTCGAAGATGGCGCTCTCCGCGACTACCTGATGGAGGGTTTCAGCCACAACCTCTTTAAAACCCTGATGCCGAAAACTGCCGAACTTTACGGCGCACAAACAGGTATTACGCGAAAAGATTGCGACGACTTTTCCTATCTGAGTCATGTTCGCGCCATTAAAGCGCAGTCGAAGCAATGGAACCGGTTTGTAACTGCAGGTTCTAACAATTATCTGAAGGGCATTTTCAATGTTGATACAGTTGATCAGAAAGGCAATGCCATAAACGTATGGCGGGATGAAGGTACAAAATACGACATAAGCCTGGATGAACTTTCCGGTCTTCGTCCGATGCTGAAACCCGATGGTCTGGTAACTCCCGGCACTGCAAGCCAGATCAGCGATGGCGCCGCGGCGGCGGTATTGATGGAACGTTCTTTCGCCGACCGGCAAAACATTCCATACCTTGCCAGGATAAAAGGATACCAGTTTTCTACGGTTCCACCCGAAATTATGGGGCAGGGTCCGGTTCCTGCAATCAGGGATCTTCTTGCAAAGCTGAAGATGAAAATGGAGGATGTTGATCTCTTTGAGGTCAATGAGGCGTTTGCCGCACAATACCTCGGCGTTGAAAAGGAACTCGGTCTGCCTCGCGAGCGAACCAACATGAACGGCGGCGCCATCGCCCTGGGGCACAATATTGCAGCCACCGGGCTTCGCATTGCTATTGATCTCGTTTATGAGTTAAAACGGCAGGGGTTGAAAACCGGAATCGCCACCGCCTGCATTGGCGGGGGTCAGGGCGGCGCAATCTGCGTGGAAATTGTTTAAGCAAAAGGAATATTAATTAC
The DNA here is from genome assembly GCA_026391715.1 of Bacteroidota bacterium. Classification (GTDB taxonomy): domain Bacteria; phylum Bacteroidota; class Bacteroidia; order Bacteroidales; family FEN-979; genus CAIVAT01. The sequence goes on along the minus strand of JAPLDO010000072.1, from coordinate 9,570 downwards.
CCAATAAAGCATTATTATGGGAACTGTTTTTTCATTCGGTAACAAACTACTCCAGAAGGAGGTTGGGAAACTGAACAACATTAAAAAAATTGCCGTGATCGGTTCGGGAACAATGGGAATCGGAATCGGGATTGACATTCTCAATAAAACCGGATATGAGGTCATTTTCATTGACGTTGCCGACAGCGCGCTGGAACGGGCGTCAAGGGAAATCGGAAGCTATTTTTCTGCAATGGCGGGTAGCGGAAGAATTCTGGAGGATCAGGCGGCAGAGTTACTTGCGCGGGTTACCTACTCAAAGGATTTTGCATTGCTCGGCAAAGCTGAGGTCATCTGGGAAGCCGCCACTGAACGGATTGACGTCAAGAAAGCGATTTTCGGGAACATTGAGAAATATGCCGACCCTGAGAAACTTGTCTTTATCTTTTCCAACACTTCATCTCATACCACTGCCGAACTTGCCGTTCTCTTCAACGACAGGTTTCTGATGGATAAATTCCTGACAGGTCACGGATATTTTCCTTTCCATGCCAACCGCCTCTTCGATGTGATGAAGGGAAAATATGCCTCCGAAGAGACCTTTACCGCAGGAGTCGCCTTTGCCGAACAAGCGCTGGAAAAGAAAGTTATCGCCTTGCGCAACGACCATCATGGCTATATTGCCGACCCGATTTTCGAAGGCATGGCGGCTATTATTCAATGGGACGTAAAAACCGGACAGGATTTGGTGGAGTTGCCGCAGGTTTTCGATCTCCTTACCGCCAATCCATTCCAGGTACTCGACCGCACCGGACACATGCCCTACACCGAGTGCGCCAAACATCTTGGACAGGCTCTGCCTGCCAACGACCGGTTGAGAAGCGTTTACAACCAGAGCGAAAGGCATTACCCGCAATGGATCGAAGATCTTGAGAAATCGGGAAAAACCGGACTTTCATCAAAGGATAAAGAGGGATTTTTCAAATGGTCGGGAGCGCCAAACCGCGAAAAAATATCAGGGGTTTATAACCCTGAAACCAAATCTTATGTTGCCATCGGCGAGATCAATAATCTTGATTACTGGTCGCTGTCGGAGGCAAAAGCCCTCGATCACAGGGAGTCAACAATTAAAAGTATCGGCGGACTGATCCGTATTGCAGAATCAGATGATAAGGGCGGAAAGACCTTCAGAAGATATGCAATCCCGATCATGTTATACGCGCTTGACCTTATTCAGGATAATTTCGCAACACCCGCCGATATTGATTCTTCGACCAAAACAGGTCTGCGTTTCAAATATGGTTTATGCGAAATTATTGATAAGTTTCTCAATCATTTCGGAATTGACGGGTTCATCGGGTTGGTCAAAAAATCGGGACTTGAAAATCCCGACAGGGTTGAACTTTTTGATGTTGACGGGAAAACGGGTCCGCGAAAAGATTTACCATCGCTATTGCACTCCATGAAAAAGAGAGGCTGGTCAAATCTGCTTGGTTATGGCAGGATTTATGGGACTCCGGTATGTCAGCGGAATTTCACTACCGACGAGATGGATATTTATTACAACGATCTCCGTTTCATCTATCCTTCCAAAAAGGATCGGGTTGCCTCAATTATTTTCGATAATCCGCTTCGCGGGAATGTATGGAACCGCAATACCCTCGACCAGCTTGATCATGCCATCGGAGTTTCGATTGATCTTTATGAAAAAGGAGCTCTTGGAGCGTTGCTATTTACGGCATCGGGCAAGGGAATGCGTATGCTCGGCGCCGACGCCCGGCAGTTCAACAAGGGGTGGTTCGACGCCAAAACAGGTTATAAATTTCTTGGGGAAGAAGACGCCTCTTATTTTACAAAGGCAGGAATGAAACTTTTCCGTTTTGTCCAGGAGATGCCTGTATGGACGATTGGCGTTTTTGGCGAAAAATGGGGCGGGGGCGCAGAATTTACCTATTTTCTCAACCAGCGGTTTGACCTGGTTTTGCACGGCGTTGAATTTGATTCCATTCAAAGGAAAAATGTTTTCCGCCTCAAAAAAAATTATAACCAGCCGGAAATCGAATACGGAATTCTGGGCGGTTTTGGCGCCGTGCAGGAGCTTGTGCGTCTCGGTTTCGGCGAATCTCTTATTGATGAACTTTTCCTTCAGGGATTGACTGCAACGCGCGCTTACGAACTCGGACTTTCAAACGGAACCGGCAACGACGAATACGAATTGCTTGAAAAGGCATTCGAACTTGCCCGCCTGAAACAAAAGTATGCCGTTCCATATTCAGTCGCCCTGTACAATCTCCAGAAGAAGAATGCTTTTGCCGAAGGTTGCAACGACGCCCGTCTAACCCGTGAAACCGGCGAAGCGTTCAACCCAGCCAAAAACCCCTATATTTCCACCGCGTTATTGCGGCTTCTCAACATCGGCGGGCAGAATCCTCCGCTGGATCTTTCGATTCAGGGAAAATTACCGGGATGGGAGAATAATTACAATTCTTTGTTTGAATAAGTGCAAAACGGAATTAATCCTTTAATAAAAAACTATGTCAACAATAAGATACAAATCCCCCGACTACTACCAGGTGGATGAACTTCTGACAGACGAACATAAACTCATTCGCGGCTCAATCCGCGACTGGGTTAATCGCGCAGTGATCCCCATCATTGATGAAGCCAACCAGAAACATGAATTTCCGCGGCATCTGATAAAAGAGCTGGGCGAAATTGGCGCTTTTGGTCCATATATTCCCGCAGAGTATGGCGGTTCGGGGTTAGACCAGATTTCTTACGGTTTAATAATGCAGGAACTCGAAAGAGGCGATTCCGGAATACGCTCTATGGCTTCGGTTCAATCTTCGCTGGTGATGTACCCGATTTTCAAGTTCGGCGCTGAAGAGCAGAGAAGGAAATACCTGCCAAAGCTGGCAACTGGCGAAATGATAGGCGCTTTCGGACTTACCGAGCCAAATCATGGTTCCGATCCGGGAGGCATGCTCAGCCGTTTCACCGACGAGGGCGATCATTTTCTGTTGAACGGCGCCAAAATGTGGATCACCAATGCGCCTATCTGCGACATCGCTGTTGTGTGGGCTAAAGATGAAACTGAAACCGTGAAGGGGTTAATAGTGGAGCGTGGAATGGAGGGTTTTACCTCCCCCGAAACCCTTAGAAAATGGTCTTTGCGTTCCTCCTCCACCGGCGAACTTGTTTTTGACAATGTAAAAATTCCCAAAGCAAATCTACTTCCGGGGGTCAAAGGGCTGAAAGGTCCACTCACCTGCCTTAGTTCTGCAAGGTACGGCATCGCCTGGGGCGTTATCGGCGCCGCAATGGATTGTTACGATTCAGCTCTTCAGTATTCCCTTGAACGCAAACAGTTCAACAAACCTATAGCAGCCTTCCAACTGACACAAAAAAAGTTAGCCGAAATGGTTACCGAAATCACCAAGGCACAGTTGCTGGCATGGCGGCTGGGGGTTTTGAGAAATGAAGACAGAGCTACGCCGGCGCAGATTTCAATGTGCAAAAGGAACAATGTAAAAATGGCGCTCGATATTGCAAGGGAGTCGCGCCAGATTCTGGGAGCAATGGGCATTACCGGCGACTTCCCGATGATGCGCCATTTGATGAACCTTGAGTCGGTTATTACTTATGAAGGCACCCACGATATCCATCTGCTCATCACCGGACTTGACATTACCGGGGAAAGCGCATTTTTTTAATTTCGGATGCAACAGATCGCTATAAAAATAAACGGCAAACAATACCATCTCCTGGCAGATGACCACGAAATGTTGTCCCACCTGATCCGAGAAAAAGCAGGACTGACGGGAACAAAAACGGGCTGTGAACAGGGAAGTTGCGGCGCCTGTACCGTATTGATGAACGGCAATGCTGTGTTGAGTTGTATCACCCCTGCATTGCGTTGCCAAAATGCTGAAATTACCACAATTGAAGCGCTTGCAAAAGATGGGAAATTACACAGGTTACAGGAGAAATTTGTTGAAAAAGGCGCAATTCAGTGTGGGTTTTGTACACCCGGAATGGTTTTGACGGCGCTTAGTCTCGCTCCCACAATCAATATGAAACACGGCGCTGACTCCCTGATACGCCAGATTAAAGAGGGATTATCGGGAAATCTTTGCAGATGCACGGGCTATAAAAAAGTAATTGAAGCCGTTTCCGAATATCTCCTCGAAATTAATGGTCAGCAAGGAAATAATCCTGCAAAACCTGGTTCCCTGAAAGTGATCGGTGGCGCGGTTGGAACTCCCCGTCCCTACATTGAGGCGGAAAAAAAAGTAAGAGGCGCCGCCGAATATGCCGACGATATTGTCGCCAAAAATTCCCTTCATTGTAAATTCCTTCGAAGCATTCACCCGCATGCAAGAATTGAAAATATTGATATTCAGGACGCGCTGAATTTGCAAGGTGTTCACTACATCGCAACTGGAAAAGAGTTGCCGGTTAAGTTTGGCGTCCTTCCTGTCTCTCAGGATGAAACGGCAATGGCTGTTGACAAAGTTCGTTATATTGGTGAAATTGTTGCCGCCGTTGCCGCCGATAGCGAAGAGATTGCCGCAGCGGCTTGTAAACTTATTAAGGTAAAATACCAGCTTTTAATGCCATTCTTCACCATTGACGACTCTTTGAACGACGCCGGCGATAATGAGAAGATCCATGACGTCGGAAAATTCAATAACAACATCCACAAAAAGGCTGAACTTCGTTTCGGCGATCAGCGGGAAGGACTTAAAAACGCTGATGTTTCAAACAAAATGTTGTTTGAGTTTGACGGCGTTAATCACGGTTTTACCGAGCCTCATGCAGCCACAGCGATTTGGGATGAAAACGGACTGACAATAATTACAGCCACCCAGGTACCACACTATCTGCATCGCGCCCTCGCCAAAACGCTGGAGATTCCGCTTAGCCGGGTCCGCGTTATTAAACCTTACCTCGGCGGCGGTTTTGGCGGTAAAAGCGATCCTTTTCCACATGAAATCATTGTTTCACATCTCGCCCGAAAAACAGGAAGACCCGTCAGAGTGCGTTTATCGAGAGAAGAGGTCTTCCTCACAAATCACGGACGTCATCCATCGAAAATGACAGTGGAAATGGGTATTTCCTTCGATGGAACCATCAAGGTATTGGATGCCGCTATCGCCATTGACGGCGGCGCTTATGGAAGTTTCGGGGTGGTGACATCATATTACAACGGAGTTTTGTTGCAGGCGCCATACAAACTCGACAATTTTGGCTTTTGCGCCTATCGCGTATACACCAATAAGCCCCAATGCGGAGCTATGCGGGGGCACGGCGCCGTAAATTCGCGGTTTGCGGTTGAGTCATTGATTGACGACCTGGCATTGCGCATTAAAATGGATCCCTGCGCGCTAAGGCTGAAAAATTTCCTTGATTCAAATACTCTGACGGTAGGACAGTATCGCATTACTTCAAACGGAAGCCGCGAAGCGCTGGAAAAAGTGATGGAAAAGTCGGGATGGAAAGAACGTATCGGAAAACTGACGAAAGGCAACGGACTCGGCGTGGCTTGTGGATTCTTTATCAGCGGCAGCGCGTTGCCCATCCTCTGGAATGAACTTCCACAATCGGTGGTTCATCTGAAACTCGATTTCGACGGGCGGGTTCTGATTACCTCCGGCTCAAGCGACATTGGGCAGGGCAGCGATACCATGCTTGCCATCATCGTTGCGGAAGTTCTTGGAATCGGAATGGATAAAATTTTTGTGCTTGCCGCAGATACTTTGCTCACGCCGGTTGATTTTGGCAGTTATTCGAGCCGGGTAACATTTATGGCGGGAAATGCCGCAAAGGACGCCGCTGAGAACCTGAAAAAGGAGATCGTTGCGGCAGTTATTAAAAAGGTTGACGTGAATCCTGACGAACTGAATTTTAACGATAACCGCGTATTCAGCAACGATAAAAAGGTTGATTTTTCATGGATGGAAATCGTTGATATTTTAACTGCAAAGCGAGGAGCCGTGAGTGTTAGCGGTAAATATATCTCTCCAAAACTTGGCGGTGATTTTAAAGGCGCCGGCGCCGGATTAAGTCCGTCGTATTCATTCGGAGCTTGCATTGCAGAGGTGGAAGTTGATACCGAAACCGGGTTTGTGAAAGTCACAAATGTTTGGGGCGCGCATGATTGCGGAAAAGCGATAAATCCACTCGCCGTGGAGGGACAATTGGAAGGTTCATGGCACATGGGCGCCGGTCAGGCTATCAGCGAACAGATGAAATATTACAAAGGTTTGCTGTTCAATAATAATTTCCTGGAATATAAAATTCCAACTTCGCTTGATACTCCCGACATTCATGCCAGCATTATTGAAACCATTGATCCTGAAGGACCGTTTGGCGCGAAAGAAGCAGGCGAGGGAGCTATTCATCCGGTGATTCCCGCCATTGCCAACGCAGTGTTCAATGCCGTAGGCGTGCGGATAACAAAGTTACCCATCAGCGCGGAGGATATTCTTGCAAAAATGAAAGAGAATAAACCATCTGGAGATAATAAATAGCGAACGATGATTTCAGCAAAAAGCTATATCAAAGCCACTTCAATGGATAATGCGATTTCCATTGCGGAAAAGCATGCCGGCATTTTTCGTTACATTGCAGGCGGAACCGATGTAATGGTCAATAAATTTCAAGGAAATGACGACGCTTCTCTTTTAATTGATATTTCTGAAATCGCGGCATTAACGGAAATTCATGTCAACGATAAATTCCTGGAAATCGGAGCTTTAGTTTGTCTTGATGATCTGAAAAAACATCCGTTCATCGTCAGCAACTTCCCGGCGCTTATTGAAGCTGCCAATTCTGTGGCATCTCCAACAATACGCAAAACTGCCACAATTGGCGGAAACCTGCTGTGTGAAAACCGCTGCTTGTTTTACAATCAAAGCGAATGGTGGAGAGAAGCGGCTGGCAGTTGTTTAAAATGCAACGGAAATATCTGTCTTGCATCGGGAGGAAAAAAGAGTTGTTTTTCAAAATTCGTTTCCGATACTGCAATTGCCTTGATTAGCGTGAATGCACAAATCCAGATTTTTGATAGCGAAGATATTTCATTAAAGCCATTAGAAAGTATCTATACCGGAGATGGCATTCATCCACGCGATTTAAAAATGACAGCCATTCTCTCTTCCATTTATATCCCGCGGAATGAAGAATTCAGGTCTGTTTATAAAAAACTGCGGAAACGGGAAACTCTCGACTTTACCTCTCTAACCACGGCTGTTTCACTTACTAAAACCGGCAGGATCAGGATTGTTTTGGGCGGCGTTCATGCAAAACCTGTGATAGTTTATGGTTTCGCGGGCAATGATTTGAATTTGCTGATAAGCGAGGCAATATCAAATACCCGGATTATTGATAATGATACATATTCAAAAGCCTACAGAAAAGAGATGATCGCTGTTTTTCTGAACCAAAGTTTTAAGGAATTACAATTGATTTGAAATATGGATTTAAAAAATAAAACCGCAATCGTAACCGGCGGAATCTCCGGTATCGGAGCTGCAATTTCCCTTGAATTTGCCCGCTGCGGCGCCAACGTGGTAATTATTGACCGCAAACCGGCAGAAGATGCCGCTGGAATTCTTCAGGAAATAGAAAATGAAGGAGGAAGCGCATTTTTTATCCATACCGACATCTCTGATTTTACTACCGTTAACGAGGCTGTGCAAACAGTAATTGACCGGTTTGGCAGGATTGACATGCTTGTAAACAATGCAGGTATCAACCGCGACGGCGTGATATGGAAAATGACAGAGGAGCAATGGGACGACGTCATAAGGGTCAATCTGAAAGGATATTTCAACTTTACGCGGGCAGTCGCGCCTCTGTTCCGTGAGCAGCAATCGGGGAAAATCGTCAATATCACCTCTATCAACGGGCTTCGGGGAAAATTCGGACAGGCAAATTATTCTGCATCTAAAGCAGGTATTATTGGTTTGACAAAGTCGGTGGCGAAGGAACTGGGGAAATACAATGTAAACGTTAACGCTATCGCTCCCGGTTTGATCGAAACGGAAATGATGAAAAACGCTGATGAAAGCGTACGTATCGCCGCAATGGATGAAATCGTTATGAAACGGCTCGGCAAGCCCGAAGATATCGCATACCTCGCTGTTTTCCTGTGTTCCCACCTGTCGAGGCATATTACCGGAGAAGTGATAAAGGTTGATGGAGGACAGTATATCTAAGAATTAGAAATCATGGATCTTAACGATATTGTTGTAATTTCCTGCTGCCGCACTGCGATGGGCAGGTTTGGCGGAAGCCTGAAAGATATTGCTTCATATAACCTTGGCGCAGCCGCTATAAGGGAAGCGCTTGTTCGGGCAACGATCGCCGGCGCTCAGGTTGACGAGGTAATCCTCGGAAGCTGCCGGCAGGCGGGAAACGGACCAAATCCCGCAAGAACCGCATCGGTAAAAGGCGGAATTTCTTCATCCGTTCCGGTTGTAACTGTAAATATGGCTTGCCCGTCGGGGATGAAGGCGGTGGCAATGGCGTCTCAATCAATCCGGCTCGGCGAAGCGGATATAGTCGTCGCCGGCGGATTCGACAGCATGAGTTCAATTCCTTACCTGTTGAAAGGCGCAAGATGGGATGGTTTTAAAATGGGAAATAAAACCCTCGAAGATGGCTGGAGCGACAGCATTGATCCTTTGATTGGTCAGGGAATGGGCGAAACCGCCGAAAATCTGTTCGATAAATATGGAATCTCGCGCGAAGATCAGGATGAATTTGCCATTAATAGCCATCAAAAAGCCTCCGCAGCGCAAAAGAACGGATGGTTCGATGAAGAGATAATTCCTGTGGAAATACCGGGAACTGCCGGAAATCAGCCAGTTTTATTCAATAAAGACGAAACCATCAGGCATGAAATCAGCTCTGAAAAAATGGCTGCCATTAAACCTGCTTTCAGGAAAAACGGAACGGTAACCGCCGGTAACTCCTGTGGATTGAGCGATGGCGCTGTAGCGTTGGTACTAACGCACAGGAAAAAAGCCGCAGAACTTGGCGTTACTCCTCTGTTTTCAATCGTTTCATATTCCCAGCTTGCCGTTGATCCGTCAACAATGGGCGAAGGACCTGCCTATTCCATACCGGCGGCATTGCGAAATGCCGGGATGACGCTTGATGATATTGACATTATTGAAGTCAACGAAGCTTTTGCTATCCAGGTACTATCGAATGAAAAGTTGTTGAATTGGAACAGGTCAAAACTGAACCTTCACGGAGGTTCCATTGCACTTGGTCATCCCACCGGCATCAGCGGCGCCAGAATTCTTGTAACAGGCTACCACATTCTTAAACGATTAGGCAAAACCCATTGTCTAACCTCAATCTGCGGCGGCGGCGGCGTTACAACAGCCATGATCATCCGACAGGAATCCTGATCATTTCCAGGGGTTGAAATTCAGGTTTGAGTCCACTCCGAAAAGTCTATGAGAAAGGTTTGCAGTCAATTTACCCACCCCCAACCCCTCCCTTGAAAAGGGAGGGGAGAAGCGCTACAAAGCACAACAGCAAGATATACAGTGTATTGCCAAAGCAGAGGCACTC
>JAPLDO010000110.1 GCA_026391715.1 Bacteroidota bacterium | reverse complement strand
ATCCGGGCGCCGCTTTTTTCAATGATTTTTATATACGTTTGCTGCTCCTCTCCCGAAAGATCAGGTGATTTCAATAGTCCTGCAAACCCAAGGATGCCATTCATCGGCGTTCGTATTTCATGGCTCATGTTTGCCAGGAATGCCGATTTCAGTTTGTCGGATTGCTCGGCTTTATTTTTTTCCGCCACAAGTTCTATTGTGCGGTTTTCAACAATTTCTTCAAGGTTTTTATTAACCTCTTCCACAGAAGCCTTTTGCCTGTCGAGTTCCTGGTTGAGGTAAAAGTCGCGGCGGGCATAGTATTCAATATTGTAAGCCGCAAACATTCCGATCAGGTTTACGCTGATAAAAAAGAAATTGTTGCTTATGAGAATCAGACTCGTTGCATGGGCATAAAACACTGCGCCGATGTTAAAAAACAGCAGCGTAGTCCAACCTGCAATTGTTGCGAGAAAGAAACGAAGCTTAATGAAAAAATATCCTGCAGAAAAAATCAACATCATCCCGCCATAATAAGAATAATTTTCGGGTACAACCATTGTCATAATACTTATTCCGCCTCCAGCCACGATAAAACTGATCAACAGCAACGCTTGCCAGATTTTCCAAAAAAAATTGGTGAACGATAATAATAAAACTACCGTGAGTAGCGGAACAACAAAAAAATATCGGATGATCTGAAATAGATTTGCAAACTGAGGAACAATCCGTGAATCGAGGTAGCCAAATGAAGCATAAAGTATTGTGACTAATAAAAATGCAACTCTAAACTGGATAATCGAGTCGGAAAAATATTTTTTTGAAAACAGAATTTCCTGTTTTGCAGGAAATGACAACGTTGCCTTATTAAAAACCATTCCACTTGTAGTCGTATTTTTATCAGTCATATTTTAGTAGTCTTCATAAATCGGTTATACTTGTTATATTCATCCTTCGCCCTCTATTATTCAGATTTCCTCCGCCGTATTAGTTTTAATTTTAGTAAAGCCATTTTCAGGGATTTCTCAAAATTTTACCAGTTCAATAGTATAATTGCGAAGTATTGACGTCATTGTTTATACAAGATAACAAAGGTAAGCGTTATCAGGGAAAGCAGGAAATTTCCGCAAATTTCTTACTTTTGAGCAAAATTAACATTATGAACAATCACGATATTTTCAACCGCCTTTGGGCTAACTATATCTCACAAAATCCTTTGAACGGGAAGCTTCATGACCTTTTATGCGATGAAGGCGAAACGGTAATCAACGACCATATCGCTTTCAGAACCTTCAACCATCGCGCTATTGGGGTTGATGCGATGGCAAAAGTATTTCTTGACGGCGGCTACATTTTCAAAGGTGATTATCATTTTGAAGCTAAAAAACTTTATGCGAAACACTTTGAACACGAAACCGATTCAAAGTTGCCCCGTGTTTTCATCAGTGAATTGCTCACTGAGCAATTCAGCCCATTTTTACAAGAAACTGTCAGCAAATGGGTTGCTGCAATTCCGGAAAATATTTTACAATCGGGAGAACTTATCTTTGCCGGGAATATATCAGGAATTCCGTCCTTTGATATTTATGAGAAACTCCGCGCCGAATCGGAATACGCAGCATGGCTCTATGTCAACGGATTTTGTGCCAACCATTTCACCGTTAGCGTAAACCTACTCAAAAAGCTGAATTCCATCCAAAAAGTTAATTCCTTCATTAAATTGCACGGTTTTCTTCTGAATGACGGCGGCGGTGAGATTCAGGGTACTCCGGAGGATTTACTTGAACAATCAAGCGTCAAAGCAGGAATGGTAAAGTTCACATTTTCCAATGGAGAATATGAAATACCAGGATGTTACTACGAATTTGCCCGCCGTTATCCCGATTATGAAGGCAAACTTTACAGCGGTTTTATTGCCAAATCGGCAGACAAAATTTTTGAATCCACCAACTTCTACAAAAAGTGAACCTGTATAAAATTCTGATCATTAGCCTGCTCATATCAGGAATAACGTTTTCTTGTTCGTCGGGTTCGTTAGAAAAGAAGGCTAAGCCTGCGCCTCTTAAAGCTGGCGTAATCCATGAGAAGGTTGCCTGCATGGAGGATGCTGCAACTACTTATGCTTTGTATATTCCAGACGGAAAAGAAACCAAGGGGACAAGCGGAAAGAAGTCTGTGCAAATTCCAAGGTTATTTCCGGTCATTATTGCTTTTGATCCTCATGGCGATGGTTTATTGCCGGTGCGTCTTTATAAAGATTTGGCTGAAAAGTACGGCTTTTTCCTCGTGGGATCTGATAATTCGAAAAATGGTTTGCCCCCGGCTGAAATTGACGCCATTGTTGCGACACTTTTCAATGAGGTTAAACATGTATATCCGGTTGATACCAACAGAATCTATCTGATGGGATTTTCGGGAGGAGCCCGCATAGCATCGCTCAGCGCATTCTATAAAATACCTGTGAAAGGGGTTGTTGGTTGCGGAGCAGGGATTGCCGGCGCAAGCTCTGCGCCACGTTACAAAGTTGATTATTTCGGCATCGCCGGAATGGCTGATTTCAACATGAACGAGATCGTCGAACTCGATTATCCGCTCTCAAAGGTGGGATTACGCCATGTAATTACAACCTTCAACGGAATCCATGCCTGGCCGCCGGTTGAAGTTATGGAAGAAGCTTTTCAATGGTTTACCTTCAACGCTATGAAGGACGGCATGATAAAAAAAGATAATTCCTTAATTGAAATGATTATGGCTGGTTTCGATAAAAAAATCGAATTCCTCAAAACGCAAGGAGACCTTATTGATGCTGCGGCTACTTGTAGGAAAGCTATTTCATTTGATGAAGGATTTACAGCAACTGACAAATTCAGCGACCAACTGAAAATTATTGAAAAATTGAATGAATATCAGGTACAGGTTGCATACCGTAATAAGATTATGAAAGATGAGGATAAAGAGAGGAAAGAACTGATGGGAGCAATGTCGGAGAAGGATTTAGGATGGTGGAAGGATTATGTGAGGCGAAGGACGAGGGACGAAGGACGAGGGACGATGGTTTACAGCCAGGCGCAATGGCGGTTACAGGAGGATGCGCTGAAGGATCAGCGGTTGCTGGCTTTTTTGAGGTTGCTGGCATATATGAATGCAACCTCAGTGTTGACAAGTAAGAACGAAGAGGCTGCTGCGAAAATTATCGCCATTTACGAAATTGCCGACCCCGAAAACCCGGAGGCAAATTACCTTCACGCGATTCTGCTTGCCAGAAAACCTGCTAACGGTGAAGCTCTTGAACAACTGGGAAAAGCTATCGAAAAGGGTTTTTCCGATAAACTCCGCATGACGGAACAACCTGAATTTGCTTCAATGAAAGATAAACCACAATTCTATGACCTTCTCCAAAAGATGAAATGATGAATAGCGATTCCCTTCAAACCAAACTTAACGATTTCAAATCACAGTTCGACGGCGATATTTTCACCGACCAATCACAGCGATTGCTATATGCCACCGACGCTTCCGCTTACCGCGAATTACCGCTGGGCGTAGCGCGTCCGAAACATGCCGGAGATATTCGTAAACTAATCATTTTTGCCGCTCAAAATGACATTCCGCTAATCCCGCGCACCGCCGGAACTTCACTCGCCGGGCAGGTTGTAGGCGCCGGGCTTGTGGTTGATGTTTCACGTTACATGACAGAAATTCTGGAAATCAACCCTGCCGAAAATTGGATCCGCGTTCAGCCTGGAGTAATCCTTGATGAACTAAACAAGCTGGTTGAGAATCATGGACGTTTCTTCGGTCCCGAAACAAGCACCTCAAGCCGCTGCATGATGGGCGGCATGGTTGGCAACAACTCATGCGGCGCCCATTCGATCCTGTACGGCAGTACCCGCGATCACGTAATCTCGGTAAAAGGCTTCCTTTCCGACGGATCAGAAGTTGAATTCAGGGATCTCTCCTTGCAAGAATTTCAGAATAAAAGCGCCGGCGAAACCCTTGAAAATAAAATTTACCTTCAGATCAAAGAAATTTTATCCGACCCTGCAAACCAGGAAAACATCCGCCACGAATACCCAGATCCTTCGATTCACCGACGAAACACCGGCTATGCGCTTGATCTGTTGCTGAATACAGAACCTTTTGCCGCAGAAATTACGAATTCTGAAATCCGAAATGGAATCAATATACAATCACCCACCGTTCCCCAGTTCAATTTCTCCAAACTCATTGCAGGTTCAGAGGGTACGCTGATGTTCATGACCGAGATTACACTGAATCTGGTTCCATTGCCGCCAAAGCAAAAAGCATTGATTTGCGTTCATTGTCACACGGTAGCTGAGTCGCTTAAAGCTAACCTTATTGCCTTAAAATACAAGCCCGGATCGGTTGAGCTGATGGACAAGCCCATCATGGATTGCACCCGTGAAAATATCACGCAGCGGCAAAACCGTTTTTTCATTGAAGGAGACCCCGGCGCCATTCTGATAATCGAATTCGCAAGGGAAACCAGGGAAGAGATTCTCGATATTCATGTCAGGCTGGAAGCCGAGATGCGGACGCTCGGCTTGGGATATCATTTTCCGATAGTATTCCCGCCCGATGTCAAGCGCGTGTGGGATCTCCGCAAAGCAGGGCTTGGCGTGCTTTCGAATTATCCAGGCGACAGAAAACCTGTGCCAGTTACGGAGGATACTGCAGTAAATCCTGAAGCGTTGCCTGATTATATTGCAGAATTTAATATCATGCTCGAAAAACTTGGACTCAACTGCGTTTACTATGCGCACATCGGGTCGGGTGAACTGCACCTTCGCCCGATTTTAAACCTCAGAGATCCCGGCGATGTTGAACTCTTTCATACGGTGGCGCTGGAAACAGCAAAACTGGTCAAAAAATACAACGGTTCACTATCTGGAGAACATGGCGATGGACGGTTGCGCGGCGAGTTTATCCCACTAATGCTTGGCGAAAAGAATTACAGGCTTTTTGAGGCGATCAAGGAAGTTTGGGATCCCAACCATATTTTGAACCCAAATAAAATTGTCGGGACGCCGAAAATGAATACCAGTTTGCGGTTTGAACCCGGTAAACCTGCACGCGAAATCAACACGATCTTTGATTTTTCAGGAAATCAGGGTATTTTGCGGGCTGCCGAGCAGTGCAACGGGTCGGGCGACTGCCGGAATACAGTCCTAACAGGCCGCTGGATGTGTCCATCATACATGGCGGTAAAAGATGAAAACACTACCACTCGTGCAAGAGCCAATATTCTGCGTGAATTTCTGACCAACTCATCCAAATCGAATCCCTTCGACCATAAAGAGATTTACGAAATAATGGATTTGTGTCTCTCCTGTAAAGCCTGCAAGTCGGAATGTCCATCTAATGTTGACGTCGCCAAACTGAAAGCCGAATTTCTTCAGCATTATTACGACGCAAATGGTATTCCACTGCGTTCGCGACTTATTGCAAATATCACGCAAGTCAATAAACTCGGGAGCATAGCCCCTACCCTATTCAATTTCTTCCTGAAAAACAAATTCATCTCAGGTATCGCGAAAAATTTTCTTGGATTTGCTCCCAGTCGGAATATCCCGCTGCTTTATTCAACTACCCTTCGTTACTGGGCTTCCAAACAAAGTCAGGATAAAAATCTTGCAAAAATCGTTTATCTTTTTGCCGATGAATTCACAAACTTCAACGATGTGGAAATAGGTATAAAGGCTATCAAATTGCTCAATAAAATGGGATACCGGGCGATCATTCCCGACCATGCTGAAAGCGGACGAACTTACCTCTCGAAAGGCTTGATTCGCAAGGCAAAAAAACTTGCCAATGAAAATGTTCGGAAACTGAAAGATATGATCACAAACGAAACTCCGCTCATTGGAATTGAACCCTCGGCTATACTTTCTTTCCGGGATGAATATCCTGATCTTGTTGATTTCCAATTTAAGGATGCAGCAAAAAAATTAGCAGCGAATGCAATGATGTTTGACGAATTTATTTTGACGCAAATCGGATCCGGCATCCAGTCGCTTTTCACCTCCGAATCAAGGACAATAAAACTCCACGGTCATTGCCATCAGAAGGCGCTAGCCTCGGTTGAATCAACGAAGAAAATGTTGACAGTTCCGGTAAATTACAGGGTGGAAGAGATCAAATCGGGTTGTTGCGGAATGGCTGGTTCTTTTGGCTATGAAAAAGAACACTATGACGTTTCAATGAAAGTAGGCGAACTTGTTTTGTTTCCAGAAGTCAGGAAAACCGCGCCGGAAGTGATTATATGCGCTCCGGGAACTTCATGCAGGCAGCAGATCATTGATGGTACCGGCAAAAAAGCATTGCACCCGATTGAGGTGATGTTTAATGCTTTAAGGGTAGCGAGGTAGGGAAATAGCAAAATTCTCCAAATAGTATCGCTTTCTGGGAAATATGAGCGAATAAATATATTCATTTTCACTTGTGAGATAAAGAACAATAGTTACATTTGTCACCCCGGGAAGTCGGGAAAACAATCTATTCACCAAAATTTAAAGACATGAAAAAACTGTATGTTTTCATTTGCTTACTCAGTCTGACTGGATTTGTTTCAGCGCAAACCTACCTGTCAGAAGATTTCAGCTCCAACCTTATGCCGCCGACAGGCTGGTCAATCGAAAACCAGCAAAGCCAATGGTCGGTAGCTCCAAGCAGTAAAGCCGGAGGCGCCTCCCCTGAAGGAAAATTTTCGTATATCCAGTTTGTGGGAAGCACCAGTTTGATATCTCCGGTGGTTGACCTTACCGGACTTACCACGGTTACGCTGATGTTCAACCATTTCTACGACTGGTATGCTAATCCTGCTCCAAAACTTGGTGTTGCTACGCGTACCGGTACAGGCGCCTGGACTTCGGTTTGGGAAATAACGCCTACATCAAATGTAGGACCAAAAACGGAGGTTATTACAATCTCAAATTCCAGCGTTGGCGCAGGCTTTCAGTTTTGTTTTTATCTGAACGGCAATTTCTACAATATGGATTACTGGTATGTTGACGATATCATGTTGATGACTCCGCCGGCGCTCGACGCCGCGCTTACCAGCATCAAATTACCGCAATACCTTGCAGTTAATAACCCCGCAACATTGACCGGAAAAGTAAAAAACATGGGTTCTACTCCCATTACATCATTCGATGTTGGATATTCCATTGACGGCGGTTCTCAGGTTATTGCCTCTTACGCCGGACAAAACCTTGCGCTTGGCGCTTCGTACGATTTCACACACTCTGTCCCGCTCATTTTCCCGAACCCTGGAACATATAAAGTGGATGTAAAGGTTCAGAATGTAAATGGAGGAATTGACAATAATCCCGCCAACGATACGCTTTCAACACATATCGGAATTGTGCCCTGGATTCCGTCGAAAAAGGTTTTCTGTGAAGAGGCAACCGGAACCTGGTGCGGATGGTGTGTGCGGGGTATCTGTTTTATGGAACACATGGCTGATACTTATCCCGATACATGGATTGGCGTAGCGGTTCACAATGGCGATCCTATGGTTGTTTCTGAATGGGACGCTGCAATTCCAAATATTATTCCCGACTTCCCCGGTTACCCAAGCGGAACGATTGACCGTGTGAAAATGTGGGATCCAGAGGAATTCGAGCAGGGATACCTCGAACAAATAGAATCTATCTCGCCTGCAACTGTCGAAATCGTAAATTTCGCATGGGAGCCTGCCACAAGAGTAGTTTCTTTTGATGTTAAATCGGAATTCATTACAGATATTTATAATGAACTCCGGTTCGGAGCAGTTATTATTGAAGACAGCCTTTATGGTACAGGATCACAATGGGGTCAGGCAAACTATTATTCCGGCGGCTCCAATGGTCCGATGTGCGGATTTGAATCGAAGCCCGCTACGATTCCTGCTGCACAAATGCATTACGACCATGTTGGCAGGGCAATCCTCGACACCCCTTATGGCACTGTAGGAAGTATTGCTCAGCCGGTAATATCCGGATCAGTTCATTCTTATCATTACACATATACTATCCCGGCTTCCTGGAACTATGATAAACTCCATTTCATCGGGCTGTTGATGGACCAAACTTCAGGTATCATCCTCAATGCCAATAATGAAGTTATATGGGTTGGAACGAGCGAGCTTAATAATGATTTACGGCTTCGCGTTTTCCCGAATCCTGTGATGGATAAAGCCACAGTTCAGTTTACACTCGATAAACCCGGAACAATAAATATCAAGGTTTACGACCTTCCCGGCAATTGCCTAATTGCCATGAAACCTTCTCAATTTCAGTCAGGAAACAATAAAGTTCAGGTTGATGTCAGTACCTTAACGCAGGGATTTTATTTCGTGGAAGTCTCGGTTGATGGTCATACCAATACCCAAAAAATTGTTGTGACTCGCTAATGCTCAATAATTTTCTTTCGTCAAAAACTGTCCCGGAAGGCAATTCCTTCCGGGACAGTTTTTTTAAGAGACACTATAGCTTTTGACTAAATAATCCGTCAGAAATATCCCTTAGAATTGCCTTTGCTCACCAATATTGAATGGTCTCCTTTAAAGCTGTTCAAAGTGGTTTTGTTCAAACTCTGGCTGAAACCCATCCCGGACTTAGCCCGGCGGGCGCTGAGCGAGGACTCACCGTAAAAGTGATCGTAAGGTGGTTACAATATTTTGTTAGTGAGTGAACACTTCCATTAGATCAACTTTAAGTTCACCATTGAAGATATTCACGGGAATTTTATCATCGCCGGCATAGATGCCAATAAATTGGAATTTCCCATTTTCGCATAAAACAAAAACAGTTACAGTTTCATCGTTGGGGCTTACAATCCAGTATTCGCGAACGCCGTATTCCTGATAGATTTCGAATTTGTCCCGGGTGTCGCGTTGTGAGTTTTTTGGCGAAATAATCTCAATAATCATATCCGGAGCTCCCAAACAACCGCGATCATCAATTTTCGACAGATCGCAAACAATATATAAATCGGGTTGAAGGACAGTGTAAACCAGCTTATCATCCTGGCTTTTTCTATTCTTTGGAAAACGAACATCGGAAGGGGCATGGTAAATTTTGCACTGTTTATTACGCAAAAAATTCCAGCAAATACTTACAAGGTTTGTTGACAATTCCTGATGCCTCGATGATGGCGCCGGGGTCATCAACTTAATAAAACCATCGAATAATTCCCGCCTTACGTCGTCCATCCATGTGAGGTAGTCGGCGTAGGTGTAACGTTTATTGAGGTCTAAATTCAGCATGTCCATGATTTCTGATTTTATTTTTACCAAAGATAATGATTTTGTGAGCAACAGCAGAAAAGATAAAAAGGAGGAATTGGAAAAATTGAGCGAACCCAAAACCTTGTTAACCTTTTGCTAACGTTTTCCGCGTCGTTGTTAACCTTTTGCTAACATTTTGATAGTTTGGTTTCTGTTTATGGAGTGTACTTTTGTAAACGCTACAAAATCACAGTAAAATGACAAAATGGCAAAGCAAGAGGCAACAATGCGGCCAATTACTCCAATTGCTCAGGATTCATTGCACTATTAGCAGATAACAGGGTAAAAATATAAAATTCCAAATGGTTCACAATTAATCAAACTTTAAAACTATGACAAAGCCAAACAGAATCCGGAATCCCTCATTATTAGTTATAATGGGGTTTTTATTGACTCTTGCCTTTAGTTGTAAGAAAAGCGAGGACCCCGCTCCGTCTGGCATACAGACTGTCAACTTCGGCGCGTTGCTTGACCTCACAGTTTACAATCCTGAAAATGGGCTTGCAACAAAAGCAGCAATACAATTTGCACTCGACGATCTGAACAGTTATGCCGCAACTGCAGGCCGCAACGTCAAATTTACATGCTCCTTTGCCGACACTAAAATGGATACCAATGAAGCGAAAAACCTTATGAAAAGTATGTATTCGCAAGGGACAAGCATGTTTGTGGCAAGTCCCTTTTCAAGTAGCGAACTTAAAGCCTTGACGCCTTTTGCGAATCAAAACCCGATTGCAGTCATTAATGCATCCAGTACTGCTGTTGGTATGAACCATGCGGGAAGCCATATTTTCAGGATCCTCACCGACGACAGTTTCCAGTCCAAAGCTTTGATCAGGGCGGCGGTAACAGAGGGAGTAAAAGCGATAATCCCTGTGGTTAGAAATGACATTTGGGGGAATTCACTGTTACAGGGCTTTTCAACCGGGTTTTCTGCCGAAGGGGGTTATATTTACCCAGGGGCTGCCTACGACCCTTCTGAGACCTCCTTCACATCCCTGGCAAATACCATCAATTTACAGGTGGCCCAGGCAATTGCCGCCTACGGCGCCAACAATGTGGCGGTTCTGGCATTGACTTATGGCGAGATAACAGGAATAATGACCTCCGCAATACCTTTCGAAGCATTGGGGTTGGTAAAATGGTACGGTTGCGATGGAAATGCTCAATTGAAAACTGTGATTTCGGAGAATACCCTGGCAGCATTCGCTTTAAAAACAAATTTCATGTCGCCGATGATAGGAATAGGCACAGCCTTTTATACCCCGGTTTTTGCGGAACTGCTTTCTTCAAAAATAGCGTTACTAACCGGCGTCGTGCCGGGTGCATTTGCATTGTCAGCTTACGATGCCACATATATTATGGGGCTTGCCTTTCTTAATGTCGGAAGCGCCGATATGGGCAGGATAACCGAAATGATCCCACTGGTATGCAATAGTTATGCGCAAATGGGCATATCGCGCAGGCTCAATGCCAATAACGACCTGAGCCAGGCTGATTATATTTTCTGGAAAGCGCTCAGTGGACAGGATGGATATTACTGGGATCAGTTTGCCACATATATATATGCAACTGATAAATTTAAATACAGAGTGCAATAAACCGGCAATTACAAATATTTTTATTCACCTGAACCAAAAATCAAACATTATCAAAAATTAGTTACAACTATTTTATTCACTTAACCTAAAAATCAAACATTATGAAAAAATCACTATTGATTGCATGCATCATTTTGGCCGGAATGTCGGCCTCTGCCCAGGTATCTACACTCCTTGAAAAGGGAAAAAGCGGTATCGGCATTAAAGGTATTTATGAAACAAGCAACACCTACTATGGTTTCGGAGGAAAAATCGGCGGCTCCGTAGTTGGCAAAGTTGATGTTGAATTCTTGTACAGGTACAATTTTTGGGACCAGACTAAAAACAACCTGCTGTCGGGCGATGCAAACTCCACTTATTATGAAGGAAGATTGACCTGGTGGCTCATCCGCAAAGAGATCATCCCCGCCATTGACGTAAATTTCGGGCTACTGGGCGGCTTTCACTACAGTAAATTCTCTAAGTTCGAGTATTCCGATGGACTCGACACCGCTTCCAATAATTATTATATGGATGGCCAGTTAGGACTGGCTGCCTCAGTTAATTTCCAGGTCGCAAAAAGCTGGTTCCTGCAACCAGCGCTTACATTCATTTATGATATTGGCACGGAGCAAATTTCAGTGTTGGACATAAATCTTAACACGTCAAGTCATGGCGTTACGAGTAAAATCGGACTTACTCTGATGAAAAGGTTCGCCAGAGGCAGCGCCCTATACCTGAATGCAGAACAATATTCGGAGACTTATAGTACTTATCCATACTACCAGTTGTCGCTGGGATATGTTCTGCCCTTTTAGTCAGATTTTAGTATGACAAGGTTCGTGAGGCTGTCTTAAAAGAGACAGCCTCATTTTTAGTGGCTATTTGAAAGCGCTTATTGAATTTAAAAATCAACAATAAAAATGAAATCGAAACGACTTTTCTTCGCCCTCTCTTTCGTGGGCTTGTTTCTATTGCTTTCGGTCAGTTGCCGAAAATATGAACCCACAACATTGTCAGGTTCCCTTGACAAGATGAACTGGTCGGAGCGAAACTTTAAAGTTTTGAACCAACTGATAAAAGATTATGGTATTTATGGAAAATACTATCATCAGGACAAAGCTCCTTATGTTGTTCTGGATTGGGATCAGACCTGCGCTCATTTTGACGTGGAAGAAGCTGCCATGCGTTACCAGTTGTTTCGTCTTCGGTTCAAAATGACCAAGGAGGTATTTGCCGGCATAC
Organism: Bacteroidota bacterium; assembly: GCA_026391715.1. Classification (GTDB taxonomy): domain Bacteria; phylum Bacteroidota; class Bacteroidia; order Bacteroidales; family FEN-979; genus CAIVAT01. The sequence goes on along the minus strand of JAPLDO010000110.1, from coordinate 3,946 downwards.
TCAAAGATGAAATCAACGGCATTGCCCAATTACCTGCCGAATACCTCGGCATTCATCTTGCCGACATCAACCTGGATCTTAAAAACGACTATAATTACCTGTATGATAATTATGCCGGGCTTAATGGCGCCATGACGCTGGAAGAGATACAACTGACGCCCCAGTATCAGGATTTCATCACTAAAATTCCGTTTTTGTACGATGGTTATTGCTCAACGCCAGGTATTGGCGCCGATTATGGATACCCCTGGTTGCTATATCTCTTTGCCGGATATACCATTGATGAAGTAAAGTTGCTGGCTCATGAGGCGATTTCTTATGAGCTTGGCAACCAGTTAAGCAAACAGACTTTGCAATCACCGGCCGGTTTTCAGACAAATGCCGGTGTTGTCAGCTATTCATATAAAACCGGATTGCGGGTTTTTCCCGAGATGCAGGACTTGATTGCAACCTTTATTGAGCATGGCATTGAAGTTTTTATCGTTTCGGCAAGTTATAAGCCTGTGGTAGAAGTGTTTTCAGGAACAGGGAACTTCGGCTACAATGTGCCTTCACAAAATGTGATAGCCATGGAACTTGCATTGGACGGCGACAGCAAAATTTTGCCTGAATATAAAAGCGGATGGGTGAAAACCCAAAGGCAGGGCAAAGTTGATGCCATCAACCAGGTCATAAAATCAGGACTTGGCAAAAACCGGGATCCACTGTTTTCTGCCGCCGACAGCGATGGCGATTATGAAATGTCAACCAGCTTTCCCGGCATGAAATTAACGCTAATCTGGAACAGGGTAAAAGGCGGGGATATCGGAACGCTCTGCCACCAGGCTGTTGACGAGATGAACAATGCCAACCCCCGGTATATTCTTCAGGGGCGCAATGAAAATACAGGCATGGTCATTCCATACTCTGAATCAATTCTTTTTGGAAAAACCAAACCACAACTACTCTATGAATAGGCTAAAACCGGATTGATGAAACTGCCTTTTAGGAAATGAAAACCGGACCGACTGTAAATAAACTCTGGCTTTGGCTTCATGACGACATAAAAATTTTAGTGTAATGAATCCATTTGAACAATTTGACGACGAACTTGAAATTTGCGCTTCGGGCAAAACGGTACAGCTCAAAAGCACAGTTCCCATTCCTTGCTGTTGGATAAAAGTAAGCGATTCAGCCGGGAAAATAGTATTTAAAAAGATTGAAAAAAATTTAACAGAAAGCACAATACCACTGGATGTTAAAGTTGGGTTTTACAATGTCACCCTGGTTACCGAAAACAGTTATGCAACAAAGTTAATTTATCTGAAATGAGGGTCCGGTTTCCGGGATTACCAATATAAACTAAATAAATATTTAACATGAAAAATTTCTTATTTGCACTTTTAGTGATGGTTGCCCTGATACTGGGCAGTAACGCAACAATATCGGCACAACCCACCCCGGTAGCGCCTGCTGCGGGTTCAGGCACGGAAGCCGATCCCTGGCAAATAGCAACACTTGCAAACCTTTACTGGATAACCGCCTCAGATGGTCTGGTTCCTTCTCCAAACCAGGCAACAAGATGGACCAAATATTTTATCCAAACAGCCAACATTGATGCCACTGAAACATCAGGCTGGTACAGCGGCGATGGCTTTTTGCCCATTGGCATCGAAGCTGTTAAATTCACCGGCAACTACAATGGCAATTACCACACCATTGCCGGTTTGTATATCAACCGCCCTGTAACAGACGATATTGGGCTGTTTGGTTACGTCGGTTCATCCGGCAGCATCAGCAATGTAGGCCTGCTCAATGTAGCCGTTACTGGCAAGGAGAATGTGGGCGGGCTGGTTGGATATTTCAATGCATCCACCGGGAGCATTGCCAACACATACGTTACAGGGCATGTTACCGCGCCGAAGGATGTTGGTGGACTGATCGGGGAAATTTATGCCGGACTCGTTACAAACGTTTACTCCACGGCAACCGTAACCGGAGACTGGGGAGCTGGCGGGCTTGTTGCATCTACCAGGGGCAATATCACAAACGCATACTCATCAGGACTTGTAACCGGAAACACTTTTGCAGGCGGGCTGATTGGTTGGGAATGGTACACAACAGTCACTAATAGTTTCTGGGATAAGGAAACATCGGGGCAAAACAGCAGTGCCCAAGGTACCGGCAAAACTACTGCCGAGATGAAATTCTACCTCACCTTTACCGGCTGGGATTTTACCGCAGGCACAGGCAAATGGAAGATGAGAGAATACCTCAGCCCTTTTAAATCTTATCCTTACCTGCAAGGCTTTACGTATGATGAGCCGTTAGCTTCACCGGTAGTGAATCCTATACCGGGCCTGGCCCACCTTTACTATTCGGGAGGTACCGGGACTGAGGATCCTTATAATCCTTTCCGGATTGCGACCCTTGCAGATTTGCAATATTTGAGCGAACATCCAGACGACTGGGATGGTAAATTTTTTATCCAGATTGCCAACATTGATGCGTCTGCAACATCAGGTTGGAACAACGGAGCCGGCTTTTCGCCCATTGGAAACAAGGAACATCATTTCAACGGAGACTACAATGCTACCGGCCACACCATTGATGGTTTGTATATAAACCGCCCTTTACAGGACCGTGTTGGACTTTTTGGGTGCTACGACATCCAGATTAATAACTACGGCATCAGGAATCTTGGGCTGACCAATATAACCGTTAATGGATCTGAGGGTGTCGGTGGAATGGTTGGATGGTCCAGTAGTGGAGCCTTTTCAAACGTTTACGTCTCAGGAAATGTGACCGGAGAGCAGTATGTCGGCGGGCTGGTTGGAGAGATTTTGAATGGCCACTTCGAACAAGCATACGCCGCAGGAACTGTAACAGGAACTGTAAGGCGTCCCGGAAATTTATCTTGGGCTATCGGTGGGCTGGCTGGAGAGAATAATGGGAGCATCTACAATTCATATTCCAATGCGAATGTAATAGGATATGGCGGGGTGGGTGGACTTGCAGGAAAAAATACTAATTATGGAACCATCACAAACACATACGCCGCAGGAACTGTAATTGGATCTGATACTGATATCGGCGGGCTGGCTGGAAATAATTCTGGGAGCATCGTCAATTCATATTCCAGGGCGGCGGTTACCGGAGGTTCCAACAACAATGGCGGACTTGTAGGAGCGAATACAGGAACTGCCAACAATAGTTTCTGGGATACCGAATCATCCGGGCAGCCAACAAGCGCTGGCGGAACCGGGAAAACCACTGCCGAGATGAAAACCGCTTTGACCTTTGTTGGCAACTGCTGGGATTTCCAGGCCGAAACCGGCAATGGCGCCAACAATTATTGGGGAATAAATGCAACCGCTAACAACGGATATCCGTTTTTAAGCTGGCAGGGATATACAAACACAGCAACGTATCAGTCCACCATTACTATCTCAAACACCCCAAGCTCTGCCTGCGGCTGGTCAATCAGTGGCGGGGCGCTTACCGCTTCCACGGATGTTACAATCAATGTGAACGATATTAACGCCGCACTGATAGCAGGCAATCTCACCATCCAGGCTTCCAACGAAATCATCATCAATGCTGCCATCGCTCCGGCTTTAACCCAAGCACGAACGCTGACGCTGAAAGCAGGTGGAAATATTTCCATATATCCTTCCGCCTCGATAGCGCCTTCTACCGAATTTGCTTTAAACACCATTTTCTGGTCCGATGCGGATGCCACCGGTGGAGGTGAAGTAGTGCTACATACCTCCGCTTCCATCAATACCAAAGGTGGCCATTTATGGATAGGCGGAGGATCGGGTTCTACACCCTGGAACGGGTTGACAGTCGGGAACGGCTGGGCAAAAAGTACAGTCGGAGATGCTGTTACACTGACTATAGCCATTGTTTCAACCTCGGGTGGTGATATCCAGATAAAAGGTGAAAGCACTGCCACAACAATAGG
>JAPLDO010000134.1 GCA_026391715.1 Bacteroidota bacterium | reverse complement strand
AATTTCGTAATAAAACCCCTGGATTTCCTGGAGGGTTTCGTTTGAAATCTCAACGCGAGCCTGTCGTTCAAATGGCATTGGGAAATAACAAACATATCCTCCGCTGGTCATTCCAAGGTAGTTGGAAATGTATGGTTTATACATAAATCCACATCCAAAAAAATCGCCGAAAGGGGCTTCAACCGAAGGCTTTTCCTCGTTGTCCCAAAAAATCCGAATGACAATCCTGCGTAAAAAATAGGGGTCCCGCGATTCAATTCTAAACCACATCCTGACTATCATTCCAGGTCCTTCAACATTCAGGATATCCACTTTTTTACCAGGAGCGATGAATATCCTGTCTTGATTTCCCCCGGAAGTATCATGACTTGAAACCTGAATCATCTTGCTGGTTTTCAAATATGGCAAGGCAGCCGGAGAAAGCAACGACTGAATATCGGCGCGGTAACCCGTGTTGCAAGAAACGAGGGAAAGCAGAATAGAAACACCCGTAATTCCTAACAGGAATAAAACCCGCTTCATAATGTCAGTTTTCGACCGGCAAAGGTACATTCAAATTGAACAGGTTACAAACCTTCATTTTTTGTTTTCTTCGATGAGGAGTTTAGCCATAATTGCATCCCAAATGTAGTTGGGGGGAGAGTTGAGAACTTCGTTGTCGGGACTATACGATTCCCAGTAGTTATGATTCTTGGATAACTGAACAGTAACGGCGTCGGTCATCTTTCGCGATAGTTGGCGCGCCTGCTCATTATATCCATATAGCTTTAGTCCGTCGTAAACCATGTAATCCCACAAAAGCCAAACCGGTCCGTTCCATTTACAGCAATAATCTACATAAGGACTATACCACGGATCGAGCGCCGACAAGGTTGGAACCCCATATTTGCGCCAGAATTTTGTTGTATCTGTCAATGTCCGAACTAACCTCGCAGCCCGGTCTTTTGGCGCAGCTTCTGCCCATAGAGCAAGAAATCCGATGATTTCCTGCCGCTTTAGGTCGCGGGTCATAAAGCTGAAGGAATGGTCTTTTTTATTGATTGAGTAATAAAATCCGGTTGAATCGTCCCACATCCGTTCATTTACAAGTTTTGAAGTTTTTTCTGCAAACGAAAGCCACTTCTGCTTTTCCTCATCTTTCCCGAGAAATCCAGCCATTTTTGACAAACTTCGCGCCTCCTTTATCATCATCAATGTAAGATCAAGACATTCAAGTTCATCAGATATATCCTCCTTATCAACATCAAGGTAACGTTCAGCGGATACCTGGAAAACAGCGTTATACCAGTCGCGGACATTTTCAATGATTCCATACGGACCCCATTCAAATGTTCCATCCTGATCCGTATCCCGGTTTTTGATCAACCAGTCAGTATAACGGCAGCCCGAAGTATAGGCGTCGGCAAGGAATTGCTTGTCGGCGCTGACTTTATATAATTCCAGGTTAATCCAACTGAAAAATGGCGCCGACGTGGTTGACACGCTCTTATGCGGGTAATCCTGAAGTCCCCGCGGACCGTGACGGTATGCAATCAGACCGTCTTCACGCTGTTGTTCCATATAAACTCGCTGCGAACCCTGCGCCGAAACCGGGTCCAAATATACATAAGCCATCATGCTAAGCGATTCATGAAGCACCTGATGCCCATGTCCCCAGCCCCAAAGTGGATTGCGGGAGAATGAATAGAAATTGTATCTCGTTTTTCCTGAAGGCGGATACATGCAACTGCGGGCAAGATTGAAAGCGCTTATATAAACAAGTTTATCCGATGAATTTTTGAACTGAATCCGCGGAATTTTAGAATATAGGATGAGGTTGTCCTCGTAATAGGTTCTTAGCATGAAATTTTTAACAGAATCAACCGAATGGATAAGCCTTCCGGCATCTTCCTTTTGATCCTGAAAACCGCGCAGATATCTGAAGCTGACAGTTTCCCCCGGTTTCAAACGCTTTTTTAGATGAAGGGCGATGAAATCGTTGAATCCATCTGATTTCATATTCAGGGAGTCGGTGCGTTTGTTGGAATAAAAATCGGTTTTGACGATATTGTAAAAGTCATTCATATCGCCTGAATATGCGCCATGCGAGGAAGTTTTTACGCTGGCGGTAAAGTAATCAGTTACTTTCAACGGATATCCATATTCGGTTTTCAGGCTGCTGATGAGGCGGTAAGGACTTTCATAACGATGAGTAACATATCCATCGGACTGATTTTCATACCTTATTACTTCCAGCGAATCGTTACCTGTTTCGAGTATAGGATAAACAGCAACTTCGTGAACAATTTTACCGGTATTTCTGATCTCCATGTCCACCAAAGCAATGGAGGAACTATAAACGAAAAAGGTCTCTTTCACTGCGATGTCGCTAAACGGTTCATATTCCAGGATCGCCATATCGGGAAAAGAGAATCTGACTGCGGGTTTCTTTAGGTATTCCCCAATTCTCGGAATGACCACCTCGTCCACTTTCCAGATGCAGAACATCGTTCCCGCATGGTCAGAAGAATAGCTTATCGGTCGGCAATCGGAGTAATAATCCATCTTGTAGGCTTTGTCGCCATACAACTGCGAACGCGCCATGGCGGCGGCATAGGTTGTGTAAAGCGGGTCGCCGGCTTTTGCATTGATGCGCATGTAGTCCTCAACAGGTTTGAATTGCTGCGCCGGAATTGACAAAGAGTACAAAATAAACAGAAATAGAAAATTAATGATTTTCATGCGATTAAGTTTTACAAGATATTTGTAAACATACAGCTCTATAAGAGGCGCCAAGAAAATTTATATTGCCAATCTGGCAATGCAATCGAATACCCGGATAAACAATCAAAAGATAGCGGTTTTAGGATTTACTTTGTGAAGGGATGTTCACGTTTCCACATTTTCCAGATAAGGAAGATTGGAAACAGAAACCACGGGGCATTGGCGAGGGAAACGATAAACGGCGCATTGGAAGCGTGAGGTCCCCAGTATTCCTCGCTCATGATAATGAAAACATTAGTAAATAGTATTGAAGAAAAGATGATTGTTGGAATTCTGATCCAATCTTTTCCCCTGATAAAGGCGTAGATTGCAAAGGCATAATATGGTCCGAAGAAAACAGCGTCGAGCCAGATGGTTGCTTTCCACCAGGTTGGGCGCGCCCATTGCAGGGGATCAAAATTTTTCCCCCACCAGTGTACCATATCAACCAGAAAAGGCAATGGCCATAGCGGATAGGAAAAATTATCAGGGTTTGCAATTACCAATTGCTCAAGATCAACAATATAGGTGATATAGAACAGATTAAGAAAAAAGAAAGCCAGATATATATAATCTGTTTTACGCTCTTTCAAAGGGATAGAGTATCTCATATTTTACAATTTCAACTTCTCGCCAAAGATAGGAAGATTCTTTTTTCTGCGGGCGGTTTCTGCCATCTGGCGGGAAATTGCAAGCCGGAAACCGGGTATATTCGAAAGGAATGCGCCGATTTTTACGTTGATGTCTGAATAAACCAGAGTTTTAGGTTTCAGAATAAGTTTGACAAGTTGACGGGCAACACCTTCCGGGGTTCCGGGTTTGGTGAAAAGCCGGGCGATGAAATTGGGGTCGGGGTTCATCAGAAAATCCTGTTCCACTGCTCCGAGCCTCGATTCGGCGCGGGACTCGGTACTGATATATCCCGGAAAATACTCGCTAACCACAATCTCCGATCCTGCCCATTCAGCCTGGATTGTGCGGGTCCATGCAGAAAAAGCCGCCTTGGAACAAACATAAGGCGCGTAAAACGGAATTCCCATCATAAAGCCAGGCGATCCTATATTGATAATATGTCCGCCACCTTGACTGCGCATGTGCAAAACAGCCTCACGGGTAGCTGCAACAGCTCCGATGAGGTTGGTACGGAATGCCTTCAGCAGATCGCCGGTAGCTACCGTTTCCGAAGGCGATATTATAATGCTGGCTGCATTATTAACCAGCACATCTATACGTCCAAATTTTTTTACAACGTCATTTACCATTTCAATGGCTGCATTTTCCTCGCTCATATCCACTTCAAGAACCAGAGCATTTCGCATCTTGCCTGCAACTTCATTTAGTTTTTCTTTCCTGCGGGCGGCTATGGCGACCTTTGCGCCGGCAGAGCTAAATGCTACCGCAGCGGCGGCTCCTATTCCGGATGATGCGCCGGTGATGAGAATAATTTTTTGAGACAGTGATAATTTAATCATCAGAGTTTTTTAGATGAGATTCATCGGGGTGGCGTTGAACGATTATCATCCCGGCAAGCATCAGCCCGCAGCCAAGCGCCATCCGCAGCGTAATTATTTCATTAAGCAGCAGCCAACCTCCAAATACCGCAAAAACCGCTTCAAGACTAAGGATGATAGAGGCGTAAGCAGGATGAGCTGTTCGTTGGGCAATAACCTGGAGAGTATAGGCGATACCAACTGAGATGATTCCACCATAAGCAATAGGCAGCCATGCCTGTAGAATGCTTTCCAGGTTTACCGGTTCAATAGCAAAAGCAATGATCATGTTGAGCAAAGCACAGATTGAAAACTGGATAACGGCAAGCAGAAAACTGTCCATCAGCGGCGATAACCACGCAATGAACAACACATGAAAAGTAAAGAAAATGGCGCAATACAACACCAGTTTATCTCCAGGCGAAATTGCAAATCCGCCAGTCATGCTAAGCAGGTATAGCCCTGCAACAGAAAGGATGGCGCCAATCCATAAGAACAAATTTGATCGCTGCCCAAAAAACAGACCGACAATTGGCACAAACACTACATACAATCCTGTTATGAACCCAGCCTTCCCGGCGGTTGTCTGTTGTAATCCCAATTGCTGCAAAGCTGCGCCGCCGAATAAAAACAGTCCCGTCATAACGCTACCGATAAGCAGTTTACTTCGATCCCTGCGATTCTCAGCCATTATTAATGGTTGTCCCTTCGAAGCCCGAAGCCATAAAAAGGGAATTAACACGACTGTTCCAAGAGCAAAACGGACTCCATTATATGTAAAAGGACCTACATAATCCATTCCCACTCGTTGTGCCACAAAGGCAAAACCCCAGATGATGGCGGCAAGGAGAAGAATCAGGTCGGATTTCAGAAACACGGTTTTCATCAATATAATTATACTGCCAATGGGATAAAAATAAAAATTTTGGTTTTATGTGTATTTCCACAAAGGCGCCTCCTATGAAAAACCGGGAGCATCAATACAGGTGTAATTCCCCATCGAAAATTACGGAACCTCTCATAATATTTAGCCTTTGTTAGCAACCGGGCGTTTTAAATAGATCACGGGAATGTAATCAAAGCGCTTTTTCTAATTCAAGTAAATCTGATTTTGTGAATGCCCCATGATAAGTATTATCATCTAATGAGGAATAAAATTTATCAATAATTAGTTTTATTGTAAGAAAACTATTCTGAGAACGGATTTTCGGCGCATTTAATTCATCAATCAAATAACCTATTAATTTCTCTTTTTTTGCGACATATTGATTTGTTATAATTTTTGAATCATTAAGATTTGAATGTAATTGTACAAGTGCATCAACTTTTTTGATGTCATTAATTAAATCAATTAGCCTTAATATTTTTACGTTTTCCATTTTAATAATATTTAAAAGACAATCTCTAAAAATCCTTTTGGGTAACGATTTCCTGTTCGATTTCTTCTCGTTTTATCAAATCTATCCATCCAATATGACCAATCTCCCATGTATAACGCAATTTTAGGATGTTTTCGTGGATATACCTTTACAATAACCATCAACATTATATTTTTCTATTGATTCAGGATAAACAAATTTTGATAGATCATAGTCAGCATTATAATCAATAAATGTAACAACATCAATGTCATTGGGAATATTTTTTTTTGTTACAAAAGAGCCATCAATCCATTGGATTAATTCTATCCCTCTACAAGTAATTTTCAAATCACTTGAATACTGAATATAGTTGCTATATAATTGCCGTCTTTGAGTGTTTTGAAATTTGATCACAAACTCGTCAAAAATTTCTTGACTTGAAGATGCTAAATTTTTATTTGGTTTCAAATACCCCCGAGAGTCAAAAGTAAGCATATTAATTCATTTAAAATATTAACTAAGAGTCCACTGCGAAAAGTCATTTTTTTATCACATTGCCACAATCACCACGCTATTGCTTCTGGCATTAGACCCCTTCCCCCGGACTCCTTCCCCAAAAAGGGAATGGGGAGGCTGGCACTAAAATGCCATATATCTGTTAATCATAATATTATTCCGATTAGAACCCCACTCTCCTCCCTTTTTGTGGAAGGGTTGGGGGTGGGGTCTTGAACTACTCCATTCATTTTCCGTATTTGATAACCTTCACCATCTCCATTGTTCCATCCATCATCACGCCAACCATATAAATTCCGGGCGATTGGTTTTCGAGAGAGAATTCGGTTTTTTTTGATTTTATCAGTTGTTTGCCCAATACTTCCTCACCCATCATGTTGAAAATTCTCACAAGCGCTGACGAGGATGATGGCTCGGAAGCTAGTTCGAGGGTGAAGGTGGAGGAGGTGGGGTTGGGGAAGAGGACAAAGGAGGATTGTTCTCCACTAATCGGCAATTCCTTTTCATTTCCTGTTAAAGAAACGGGTATTAAGGGAGTATTACAATATGGTCCTGTAGGAGCGATATATGCCCACATATATCCTCCAGATTCTACCATGGTACCAGACAGATACTTAATTGAATTACCTGCAATCATAGTTGTACTGCCACCATTTTTAATAATGAAAGATGTATTACTCCCAGCAACTATGATGTTTTGATTGGCATTATAGCATTTGAATTGACCAGAATAAATAGTGACATTCTGTACATTTAAGCTGATAGGAAGAACTGAATATGCTGAAACTGTAATACTACCAAAATCATCAGGAAAATTGTCCAATAAGCTGTATCCAAG